>CAZAAF010000059.1:0-13100 GCA_964482575.1 uncultured Verrucomicrobiota bacterium
CGCGCCGCATTCGCGGCTTGAAGACGCTCGACGGGAGAATGGTGGTCAAGGCGGCAAAGCAACCGGACGCCATCGGCCACGGTTTCTGGATGATAGACATCCACGACCCCAAAGGCACCGGCTATACCACGCACAGCGACCAGAAGAAGGAAATGATGCCGCCCGCCGGCGACAGTTATCATGTCCCGCTGGGCATGTGTCTCAACGCGCAGATTCCCAACCTCGCGGTTGTGGGGCGGTGCGCCTCGACCACGCACGAGGGGCTTGCATCGGTGCGGCTGCAATCGCATTGCATGGTGATGGGGCAGGGCGTGGGCACCTGCGCCGCACTCGCGCTCAAGGCAGGGGTGGACATGGCCCGGTTCGATGTGCGCCAGCTTCAGGCGCAGTTGCGCAAGGATGGCGTGTATTTGGAAGACGTGCCGTAGTGCCGGCATCCGTGCGGCCTGGGTTCGTTTTCGTGGAGCAAAATCCGCAGTTGAAAAATGGCGCGGACGCGGGTTTGATCTGCGCATGATGAAGATCAAGGCCCTCCTTACCGCTTCGTGGCTGCTGGCATCCCTGACAACGTTGTGTGCCGCCGGGATTTATGTGTCACCCGATGGGAACGATGCCAACGACGGCACCCAGGGGAAGCCGTTCGCGACTCTGGAGCGGGCGCGCGACGCCGCCCGCCAGGCCAAAACCCGGGATCCAAAGTCCAAGATCGAAATCCTCGTCCGTGGCGGCCTGTATGCGCTGCCGCAGACGCTCAAGTTTGGCCCCGAAGACAGCGGCACCGCCGACGCGCCGGTGGTCTGGCGCGCGTACAAGAACGAGAAGCCCGTGATCATTGGCGGCAAGCCCATCCGCGGTTTCACGCCGTGGAAGGGCGAAATCCTGAAAGCCAATGTTGGTGCGCAGGGCGTGACGAATGCTTTTCGCCAGATGTTCTTCGACGGTCAACGGATGCACCTCGCGCGCTACCCGAACTTCAACCCGAAGAATCCCTACGGCGGCGGCTGGGCCTACGTGGACGGCAAGCCGGTGCCGATGTATGCCGACCGTCCCGGCGAGGACCGGCGCACGCTGCAATACAAGCCCACCGACGAACGCTCGTGGGCCCATCCGGAGGAGGGCGAGGTTTTTATTTTCCCGCGTTTCAATTGGTGGAACAACATCGTCCGCATCAAGACACAGGACCGCGAGAAGCACACCCTGACGCTGACGGGGGATTGCTCCTATCCGATCCGCACCTTCGACCGCTACTACGTCCAGGGATTGCTGGAGGAGCTCGACACGCCGGGCGAGTGGTATCTCGACAAGCGGGAGAAGACGCTTTACTTCTGGCCGCCGAAACCGCTCAAGGGCCGCACGGTTTATGCTCCCACGCTTCGGACAATCCTTGAACTCGGCGCGGGCACGGCCCACGTGACCTTCCGCGGTTTTACGTTCGAGTGCTGCGAAGGCACGGCCATTCTGCTCAAAGACACCACCAACTGCGTTGTCGCCTCGAGCGTCATCCGCAATGTGGGGGATTACAACGGCAGCGGTGTTTCCATCAGCGGCGGCAAAAACAACGGTGTTGCCGGGTGCGACATCTACGAAACCGGCAGCCACGGGGTCTCCATCAGCGGCGGCGACCGCATCACGCTCACGCCCGCCGACAATTACGCCGACAACAATTACATCCACCACATCGGCGTGTTCTACAAACAGGGTGTGGGTGTTGCGCTCAACGGTTGCGGCAACCGCGCCTCGCACAACCTCATCCACGACGGGCCGCGCATGGGCATCATGTTTGGTGGCAACAACCTCGTCATCGAATACAACCACATCCGCCACATGAACCTGGAGACCGAGGACACCGGCGCGGTGTACACCGGCGGGCGCGACTGGATTGGTTCGCGCGGCTCGGTGGTCCGCTACAACTATTTCCACGACATGCTCGGCTACGGCCACGACGACAAGGGCCGGTGGAAGTCGCCGCATTTCGCGTGGGGGGTCTATCTCGACGACAACACCGGCGGCGTGGACGTGATTGGCAACATCGTGGCGCGCTGCTCGCGGGCCTGCATCCACCTCCACAACGGCCGCGACAATCTCGTCGAGAACAACGTGTTCGTCGAAGGACGGTTGTATCAGTTTGAATACAGCGGCTGGACCGACAAGCATCGGTACTGGACCTCCCATTTGCCGACGATGATCAAGGGCTACGAGTCGGTGGCGACTCAGCCGGCGTGGAAGAGCATGCGCCACATGGACCTGCATCCGACCCAGGCGGTGTTGCCCGATGGCAAGATCATGACGGGCAATGTGTTTGAGCGGAACGTCGTCGCCTATCGCAATCCGGATGCGAAGTTGATGCGCATGGGGAACGTGCCGTTGGACCATAACGCATACGACAACAACCTCTACTGGCACTATGGCCAGCCGATGCTCACGGGCCAGCAGAGGGTCAAGGAATCCACCGGGCCGAATCTGGCGCCGAATCCGGGCTTTGAAGAGGGCGGGACGGGCAGTCTGCCGGCGGGTTGGAGGTGGCAGGTGCGGCCCGGCGAGTCGAAGGCCGTGCTGGACGCCGGGGTGAAGTATGCCGGCAAACAGTCGTTGCGTTTTGAAGGCTGCGGCACGAGCAAGGACTCCAAGGGCCGCGAGTTGGCGCCGAACTTTGTCAGCGGCGAAATCACGGGAAAGACCGGCCAGTGCTACCGCCTGACCGCGCGCGTCCGTGCCGCCGAGCCGGAGACCAAGTTCTCGCTGATGGCGCAGTCCTACATCGACAAGGTCTATTTCTGGGCCAAGGACACCACCGCGATGGCGGGCACCGATTGGAAGGAATACGAGGTCGTCTTCAAGTTCCCCGCGCCCGGCGACCGCGACTACAAGGAGGCGATGAAATCGTTCTGTGTCCGGCTCGACGTGCGCCAGCCCAAGGGCACGATTTGGGTGGATGACGTGACGGTGCGCGAAGCCGTGCCGATGGACGAATGGGCATCGTGGCAGGCGCTCGGCGTGGACAAGCACTCGCAGGTGGCCGATCCGCTGTTCGTCAATGCCGCGAAGGACGATTACCGGCTGAAGAAGAACTCGCCCGCGTTCAAGCTGGGCTTCAAGCCGATCCCGGTTGAAAAGATTGGTCCCTATCGCGATGCGTTGCGCGCGAGCTGGCCGATCAAGGAGGCCGAAGGCGCCCGTGAACATCCGTTGACAAGTGAAGGGGAACAACCATGAATTCCAGGATGGCCGTCCTCATTCTTGCTTCGGTCATGACGCTCCGCTGTGCGTCGGGCGAGCCGTTGCGGGTCTCCCAGGATGGCAGCGGACAGTTCAACGGGAACGACCATCGCCCGATCCAGGCGGCGATTGACCTGGCGGTGAAACAGGGTGGCGGCGAGGTTGTCATCGCCCGGGGCGATTATCTCATTGGCGAGAGCCTGAAGATGTTCGCCGCGACGAACCTGATCATCCGCGGCCAGCCGGGCACGGTGTTGCGATTGCCGCCGCTGCCCTATGCGCACTTGCTGGAGGCGGCCCCGGTGGGCGCGACGGCCTTGCGCGTGGATCGGGTCGAGGATTTTCAGCCGGGCATGCGTTTGCACTTCGTGGCCCCGGGCAGGACCAGCTCGTTCACAGGCAAGCCCGAGCCGTATTTTCGCACCACGCTGGCGGGGATCGAAAACGACCGGCTGAAATTCAAGGAACCGCTGGAGTTTCCCGCTCCCGCCGGGACGCTGCTTTATCGTGAAGGCGCTCCCAATGTGTTTGCCATCCGCGGCGCGACGGCGAACGTCGTCATCGAACGCCTGGTGATGGATGGCGGCCGCCGCCCGGGCGCTCCCGACATCTCCGGTCACGTCATCGGTTGCGGGGTGCTGGCCGAAGGCCCTTACAGCTACGAGCGCGGGACGACGGGAACACCCGTGCGAGGGTTGGTTGTGCGCGATTGTGTCATCCGGCACTGTTATGGCCGCGGCGTGGCGATGTATGCCGTGGTCGAGGGCGTCGTGGAGCGGTGCGTGATTGAGGATACGGTGGATGAGGGGATCGATTTTGATCATTTCACCGTCGGTTGCCGCGCGATGGGCAACGCCGTCACGGGGTGCACGGAAGGCATGGAGCTGAACGATGCCAACGACAGTCTGGTGAAGAGCAACCGGTTCGATGCCTGCGGCAGTGGCATCAACCTCTGGCGGTGGTGCCGCCAGCCCGAACTCAACGTGCGCAACCAGATTCTCAGCAACGAGTTCGTCAACACCCGCGGTTCGGCGCTCCTCATCCAGGCCAGGACCGCCTCCAACATTATCTCCGGCAACATCATCCAGGGCAGTGGCCGCGCGGGGGTTGTCCTGGACGGCTCGTGGCAGACGTTCCAGGGAAACACGGTCACGGGTTCGGCGAAGGAAGGCGTCCTCGTCAGCGGCAGTGACAATGACGTGCGCGGCAACCACTGTCGCGGCAACAGCACCGCCAAGCCCGGCCAGTGCGAAGACATTCGCGTCAAAGGCGCGCGCAATCGCGTCACGGACAACGAAGTCGGATCGTCGTCCGGCCGTCGCTGACGCCCGCCAGGGTGCGCCACACGTCGCACGCCGGATGCTCGTGGATCTCCCGGCGCCCCCGGGGTGTCTGAACCGGGCGCGCCCCCGGTTCTCCAGGGATTGATTGTTGACAAGTGAACGTAGCATCACAATACTGAACACATGTTCAATCACGACTCACTGGAAGGGGTCGGCGCCCGTATTCAGGACCTGCGCAAGCGGTGCGGCCTTTCCATCCGCGAGCTGGCGAGGAAGGCGGAGATATCGGCGGCCATGCTGTCGTATGTCGAGCGGGGGCAGAACTCGCCCAGTCTCGCCACCCTGCAAAAGCTGCTCGCCGCGCTGGATACGGACCTGGCCGGCTTTTTTGCGGACAAGAACGCGCAGGACGCCGGGCCTATCTTCCGCCGCGAACAGATGCGGGTGGTGGCGGACGCGGAGCGGACGTATGCCATGGTGCTGGGCAGGCACGCGGATGTGAAACTGGAGATGATCGACGAGCAAATCCGGCCCTCCCGGCGGAAACCGGAGTATGAGACGCTTCAATGCGACGTGGCCGGTTATGTGCTTTCCGGCACCCTCACGCTGGAGATGCGGGGCCGGAGCCCGCAGACGCTTCGGCCGGGCGATGCGTTTTATGTGCCGAAGAAGACCACGCATCGCGGGTTCGCGACCGGAGCGGAGACGGTGCGGCTGATCACGGTCTGTTACCCGGCGGTGTATTGAGGGATTTGCACCGACGACACCCATGCGCCTTCACCTCGTCCGCTTTGTGTGGAGGATGTGTTTGACGAAGATGATGCTTGGGCGGCGAATGAACAACGCGAAAGGCAGGATCATGAACAGGCAGCCCCTTGTAAGCGTGACACGTGCCCGTGCCGGAATCTGCATCCTTGTCTTGTGGGTTTCATTACTGTGCATCGGCTCACCTGCGCCCGGTGCCGGGGTTCCGTCAGGGAGTGTCTGCCCGAAATCCGTGCCGCCTGCGAAGACGCTTTGGGCTGTGCGGATTTCCGATTTGGGCAAGGACTCCGAGGAACGGCTGCCGCTCTCCTGTCTCCAGGGGCTGGTTAATCGCAAACAGCCGAGGGTGTTTTTCGCGTATGACCGTTTTGACGAACTCTGGCTCGACTGGTTGCGCGAGCGGGGGGATGTGAAAGAGGTCCGATGGGTCACGCCGAAGGAGCTTTATGCGGAGTTTCTCCCTGTCGCGACTGGACTCGTCGTCATTGATCCGGAACTGCCCGGCAGCGTCAACGTGGCCACCATGCTGGCGGCCGTTGAAGGCTGGCTACCGGTGACGCCGCGTCTGGTGAAGGAGTTTGGCGGCCTGAAAGTGGCGATGGACCTGCGTGGAAAATGGAAGAAGAACGTCGAGGCGTATCGCTGGTTTTACTCGGCTTATGGCTCACGGATGTCACGCCGCGTTTGCGCGAACTACGATCCCGGCCAGTTTGAGCTTCGCGATTACTTCGTGGAGTTCCAAATACCGCTGGTCTGGGTGGCGCATCCCAAGGATGCCGAGCGCAGCCGGACGGCATCGCCCGCGGAGGAAGCGCAGTTCGCCCGCGATTTGTTCCAGAAGCTGCCCCGAAACATCCCTTGCATGGGATGGTGGGATCACGGGGTGGGCGGGGAAGAGGGGTGCGGAGAAGATGGCCCCTATTCAGGCAATGATTTGTCCAGCCAATGCGCCAAGTTTCAAGTGTGCTCGGGCTGGGATGGACACGCACACGGCGTGGGCAACCTCTCGGTGCACTCGGGCACTTCGGCAACCTTCCGCCAGAAAAAAGTCGCGCCGCCGCCGCTGGCCGACAAGGTCTATTACACGTTCATCCGCACCGATGGTGACGGGCCGAATTTTTGGCGGGAGGTTTATCGTGATCTGTGGGACCAGCCCGACCACGGCAGAATCCCCGTGGGCTGGCAGGTTGGCCCGACTGCGTCTGATTTGATTCCGGACATCCTCGACTATTTCCACAAGCACGCTTCGGCCAACGATGTTTTTGTCAACGCCCTGACCGGCATTGGCTACATTCGCGAGGCCCGGTACATGGCCAATCTCCCGAAAGACGAACAGGAAAGGGCTTGGAGAGACTACCTGGAGCTTTCCAATCGTTACTTCAAGCGGCTGGGCCTCTCGTTGTTGACCACCTACGAAGCCAAAGAGCCGATGTCTCTGGAAACCTGGGCGCGCTTCTCGAAGATGCCGGGCCTTCAGGCGATCTTCCGCCATTACGCCCGCGCCAAGGACACAACGGTGGAGAACGCAACCACCGAGGTCAACGGCGTGCCGGTCTTCCGCGCGATTCTTGCGGGAGGTTTTTCGCTCGCCACGCCCAGGGATATTCAACGCGCCGCCGCCGATGTGGCCAAACAAATGCGGCAGTTTGCCCCTGCCAAACGTCCCGCGTTTTTGTACGTATCGCTGACGAACTGGATGGTGGATATGCGCGTGCTTGTCGAAATCGAAAAGGCGCTCGGCCCCGATTACGTTGCCGTGCGACCCGACCACCTCGCCGTGCTCTACAAGGAATCCAGGAAGCGGCGGTAATCCGCCAATCGAAAACATCATGAAACGCCTCGCCTCGGTCCTTCTTGCGAGCGTCGTCGCCAGCGCGGCGTTTGGAGCCGGCGCGGGGCCGGCGCATGAGTGCGACCTGGAACGACTGGGGCAGTTGCGAGTGCGCAGTTCGGAGGAGATCGGTGGATCGCGTTGGGGCGTGTCGTGTTGCTGGATTGCGGACGAGCACCCGTTGAGCGTGGAGCAGCGGCTGGATCATCTCGGCGCCATCGGCGCCAAGTGGGCGTTGCTGGTGCCGGACTGGAACCGCATCGAGCGGGAGAAGGGGAGGTATGATTGGAATACCCCGGCACACCGGTTGGACGAGGTGATCAACGGTCTGGCCCGACGCAGGATTGCACCGGTGATCCAGATATACGGTGGCAACCGGCTTTACATGCCGACGAAGCCGGACTCCAACAACCGGCCCCTGGCCGACGCCGCCAGATTGCTCGACGACAGGGAGTGCAGGCAGGCGTGGCATTGTTTTGTGGAGGCGATGGTCCGGCGCTATCAGGCGCAGGTGAAGGTCTGGGAAATCTGGAACGAGCCGAACGGCCAATGGTTTTGGGCGACGCCCACCACGGTCCACGACTACGGCCGCATGGTCCGGGATGTGGCGGCGGTGATCCGGCGTGTGCAGCCCGACGCCGTGATTCTGGCCGGGGCCACCGCGAATGTTCCGGCGGATTATCTGGACGGTTTCCTGTCGAGCGAAGGGGTCGGGAATTTTCATCAGTGGTCGGTGCATCCTTACGGCGGGCGGCCGGAGGCGCAGGACGCGGCGATCCGGCGGATTCAGGAATCGCTGCGTGCGCACGGCAAATCGTCCGCCGTCTGGCAGAGCGAGTGCGGATTTCCCTCGAGCCCCGACACGGGCGGCTGGGGATTTGGCGGGCTATGGGATGAGACCAAACACGCGAAGTGGCTCCTGCGCCGGCTTTTGAGTGACGCACGGCTGGGTATGCCGGCCTCGATCTACTTCGTGCTTCATGATTACCCCGCGCGGATCGAGGCTGGGCCGGACAATGGCAAGATGGGAGTGAATCGCAAGGGGCTTTACCGGTACGGCTCGTGGGAGCGCAAACCCGCCGCCGATGCCTTCGCGCATTTGTCGAGCTTGCTCGACAACCGGTTTGAAGTCGTGTCCAACGCATCATCCCCGGGGGTTGAGATCGTCGTCGGCGGTTCGCCGCCGCCGACGAAAACGGAAGCGATCACAACCTGTTTGTGGACGCACAAACCCAGCGGCCAGCCCGCGCTGGTCTATTGGTTGGGTGTGCCGATGGAAACAAAGTTCCAGCCTGCGCGCGTTACGCTGACGATGCCGGGTGCCGCCATCCAGCAGCCCGTGCTGGTGGATTTGCTGGATGGCTGTGTGTACGCGTTGCCTTGCGAGACGAATGCCGGGCGGCTCACATTCAGGAATCTGCCGCTGGCCGATTCGCCGCTGGTGGTGTGCAGTCGCGCGGCGGTGGAACTGAAGCCATGATTTCAAGACGCGACATTCTCCGGGTGGCCGTCTCGGGCTTGTGGCTGCGGGCGATGCCGGTTTGGAGCGCACCGCCAAAAACCATCGAACACGTCCGCGCGGCAACGCTTCGATTCGTCGAGAGCATGAGGTTTCACGGCCGGCCCTTCGGACGGTATCGGTATGCGGAAGGGATGGCGGAGCCGACGCTTTACAGTTCCACCTACGCCGCCATGACGCGCGGGCTGTACCGGGATCTCGGCACGCTTACCCAGGCCGAACGCCACGAATGGGTGGAGTATCTTCAGTCGCACCAGGATGAGGATGGCTTGTATCGCGACCCGCGCATTTTCGGCGAGGGGTGGTACAAGGACGACCCGGAATGGTGCGGTCGCCGGCATCTGACGTGTCACGTCCTCACCGCCTTGACCTGTCTGGGCGCGGTGGCGGCGAAACCCCTGCGCATGCTGGAACCTTTCTATGACGAGGCGACGCTCGTGGCCTGGCTGGAGGCGCGCGATTGGAACCGGGTGGATTTCGTGGGCAACGAGGTGTTGAACCTGGGCACGTTGTTGCAGTATGCGCGCGATTTCCAGAAGGAGACGCGCGCCGCGGCGGCGGTGCGATGCATGCTTGACTGGCTCGCGCAGCACCACATGAACTCCGGCACGGGACTCTGGGGAACCATTCCCGTCAACACGCCCAAGGGCCTCTCGCGCTCTGTGATGGGGGCGTATCATTTCTGGCTGCTGTTCTTCTACGACCAGTCGCCGATTCCTTTTGCGGACGCGGCGGTGGCGCAGGTGTTGCACACCCAACAGGCCGATGGCGGGTTCGGCTGCGGCGTGCACGGTCCGGCCAGCAGCGCCTGCGAAGACATTGATTCGATGGACCCGCTCGCGCGGTTGTTCACGCCGGACGCGTCGCGCCGGGAGGACATCATCACCGCCCTGCGCCGGGCCGAGCCGCATGTGCTGGCGATGCAAAACGACGACGGTGGCTTCACGTGGATACGCGGCACGGCATTTTCCTATGGCCATCCGCGGATGGCGGCGGGCAAGGACGCGAGCGGGATGTTCCCCACCTGGTTTCGCACGCTCTCGCTCGCCTATCTCGCCAAGGCATTGCCCGACTCGACGGTGGGCCGCTTCAACTGGCATTTCTGCAACGCTCCCGGCATCCAGTTCTGGATGCCGGGCAAACCCGAACCCCGGAAGACATCACCATGAATTTATCCCACCTCCTGCTTGTCACGACACTCGTGTTGACCTGCACGACAGCCGTTATCGCGGCGGACAAGTTGCAACCCGGTCAACGCCAACTCCTGGCCGATGGTTGGCAACTGCAATCGTCCGTGCTCGTGCCGGAGGACGGCGAACACGTCTCGACCGTGGGCTACAAGCCGCTGCGATGGTTCAAGACGCGCATGCCGTCCACCGTATTGAACGCGCTGGTGAAGAACGGCGTTTATCCCGACCCGCGCTTCGGCTTGGACGGCTTCCGCATTCCCGACTCGTCGGATGAGTTCAACCGCCAGTACGATCTGGCGAAGTTCAGCCACCTGCCGGACAAGCGGAATCCCTGGCGCGATCCGTATTGGTATCGCACGGAGTTCACGCTGCCGGCCCTCGAGTCGGGCCGGCATCTGTGGCTGAACTTCAACTGCATCAACTATCGCGCCGATGTGTGGCTCAACGGCGTCCGCATCGCCGGCCGCGACGCGATGGTCGGGATGTTCCAGCGATTCCGGTTCGACATCACGGCACACGCGCGACCTGGTCGCAACGCACTCGCGGTGCGAATCCACCCGGTGGATCATCCGGGCGTGCCGGACGCGCAACTGGATGTGTTTGGGAAGTCGCGTGGCGAACACAAGGAGATTGAACGCGATGTCACGATGATCGAGACCGTCGGCTACGACTGCATGATGACCGTGCCCGACCGCAACATGGGCATCTGTCAGGAGGTGTTCCTCGAGTGGACCGGCCCGGTGGACATCCGGCATCCCTTCGTTGTCACCGAACTGCCGCTGCCGGACACGAGCCGCGCCACGCTGGCCGTTTCGGCGGAACTCGTCAATGCCGGGGCGTCGCCCCTGCGCGGCGTGTTGCGCGGGCGCGTCGCCGGCACGGACGTTGGTTTCGAGCAACGGGTGGACCTCGCGCCGAACGAGACCCGATGCGTTCGCGTGGACCCGAAACTGGTGATGCAGCACCCGCGGCTCTGGTGGCCGGTGAATCACGGCGAACAGCATCTCTACAACCTTGTGTTGAAGTTCGAGGGGGATGGTGTGGCGCCGACGGAACGCACGGTTTCATTCGGCGTTCGCCAGATCACCTGCGAGATGCACCCGCTCGATGGCTGGCACGGCCGGCGTGTGATGGTCAACGGCCGGAAAATCTTCTGCCGTGGCGGCTACATCCAGCCGGAGCTGCTACTCGATTGGGACGCGCGGCGGATCGAAACGGAGATCCGTTACTTCGCCGACGAAAACACGAACCTCATCTACTTCGAGGACATCCCGAATCCGCCGGATTGTTTCCTGGAGGCGTGCGACCGGCATGGTGTGATGTTTGGCAACTGTTTCTACGCGTGCAGTTGGATGGATACGCCGGGCCGGCCGGAAGACCTGGGCTTGCTGGAGCAGTGCACCGTGGATGTTGTGAAACGGTACCGCAATCACCCCAGTCTCCTGATGTACATGTCCATGGACGAGGGGTTCACGCGGGCCGAGGTTTATTCGATGTGGCGGCGGCACGTCAGTGGCCTCGATGGCACGCGGTTCTGGATTCCTTCCGGCTATCTGGCCGACTTCAACAAAGGTGTGGCCACCGCGACGGCGCCGAAGTACGCGCATTTCCGCGAGGACCTGCCCACGGGCATGAACGATGTGACGCCCAAGTCGTATGGCTGGCAGGAACCGGCGCAGTATTTCCGGTGGGTGCGCGAAGACCGGAGCTGGATGTTCAAGATCGAGAGCGGTTCGGCGTCACTGCCGCCGATAAGCAGCCTGGCGAAGTTCCTTCCGGAACTCGGCACGCGCGGGACCAACGGCGCGCCGTTCCCGCTCACGGCGGACTGGGCGCATCATGGTGCGAACCATTATTACAAACCCTACGACCAGGCGCTCCGCCGGCTGCATGGGGAGCCGGCGAGCGTGGTGGATTATTGCTGGAAGGGCCATCTCGTCACCGCCGACCAGCACCGCGCATTTTACGAGGCGGTCAACCACCGGATGTGGGACATCACCAGCGGCTTCACGGAATGGAAGATCAACTCCTGCTACCCGGACGTGCAATGGCAGAACTTTGATTACTTCCACAAGCCGGCGGTGAGCCATTTCTTCATCAAACGCGCCTGCGAACCGCTCCACGTGCAAATGGACCCGATTGATTTCGTCGTGAGCGTCATCAACTGCCGTGCAGAACCCCGGCCCGGCCTCGAAGTGAGCGCGAGTGTTTTTGACGCCAACGCCAGGCCGCTCTGGCAGCGCACCGCCCGGCTGGATGCGCCGGCCAACGCGTTCCGCGAGGCGTTCGCCATCACCGGCCTGACCCATCTCGCGCCGTTTGTCTTTGTAAAATTGCAGCTCAAGGACGCCGCCGGCCACCCGGTCTCCAACAACTTCTATTGGATGCCGGGCCAGGGCGTGAACGACTACAAGACGCTCCAGAAACTGCCGCTTGTGAAACTCAACGCCACCACAAGCGTGGAAGACGTCGGCGTTGACAGGCTTGTCCGCGTCAAGGTCACCAACCCGACAGGCCATATCGCCTTCTTTGTCCAACTCGCGCTGACCAGGGGCGCGGGCGGCGGGGAGATTCTCCCCGTGTTTTGGGACGACAACTACTTCAGTCTTGTCCCGGGCGAGACGCGCGCGCTGACGGCGCGCGTGGCCGTGCACGACCTCGCAGGCCGGAAACCTGTGTTGGAAGTGGGCGGGTGGAATGTGGAAAGTGCATCGGATTGTGCCAGCCTGCGCATTTCCAAGTCTCGCGTCCTGCCCAATGAGCCTTTCACGGTCACGGCCCGCGTTCTCAACACATTCCTTGACGGCGGCCGGATCGCGCTCTGCGTGGACGGGAAGATCGTTGAATCGCAACTTGTGTGGGCGAGGGCGAGCGTTGGAAAAACGTCCGAGGTTTGTTTCACCTGTCGGCTGGTGGAGCCGGGAGTCCACGCGATCAAGCTGGGCAACAAGTTCGCTTCGATCACAGTGGAATAATCGGGGAAATATCGCTAGCCTTGGCGGCAACGTTTGGGTTTCCAAACGTCACGAAAGGAAACTATGAACCGCGCCGCATTCATGGCCGCCGCATCCTGCGTCCTCGTATTCCAACTGGCGTTGGCCGCACCCGAAGAGGTCCGCATCGAAAAGGACGTGGATTACCTGGAGGCCGGCCGTCAGGAAAAGGCCGATCTCTATCTGCCGGCGGACGTTCCCCAGGGCGGGCTTTGTCCAGGCGTGGTCATCATCCACGGCGGCGGCTGTTTTTTTTTTTATTATTGGGCGTCCAGCGAGATCTACATCGGCACCACGCTGGCC
>CAZAAF010000060.1:0-13079 GCA_964482575.1 uncultured Verrucomicrobiota bacterium
CGGCGATGGCGCGGCGCTGGCAGACCGTGTGCGGCGGTTATTGCATGACCCCGCGCTTGCCGCTACCATGGGGCGTCGAGGTCAGGCGCGCGTCGTGGAGGAGTTTGCCGTGGCAAACATGGTTCGCCGTCTGGACGAGTTGTATCGTTCACTGATTTCAAAATGCAACCCTGGTTAAGCTTTGTCATGGCAGGCGTCGCCGCGCTCGTGTTGACGCCGCTGGCCCGCGTGGCGTCGCGCCCGCTGGGTTTTCTGGATGACCCCGGCCACCGGAAGATTCACACGAAGCCGGTGGCATTGCTGGGCGGCTTGGCGGTGTTTGTGGCGGTCGTGGTTGGCGTGTTGATGGGCGGTCTGGCCTGGCCGGCACGGGATGCGCAACATCTGCTCGGAGTCTTCATCGGTGGGGCGGGGGCGCTCGTGCTGGGGTTGGTGGATGATAAACGGGATTTAAAGGCGGCGCCGAAGCTCGTGGGACAGATCGCCATCGCGCTCGCAGCCACGGCCTGTGGGTTGCGGGTGACGCTGTTTATCCCGGTGCCGGCGGTGCATTGGGTGCTGACCGTCCTTTGGCTGGTGACGGTGATGAACGCGTTGAACTTCCTCGACAACATGAACGGCCTCTGCGCCGGTGTGGGCGCGATTTGTGCGCTGGTTTTCGGTGGGATTGCGATGGTGCATCATCAGCCGCTGGCGGCGACGGTGGCCGCGGCGACCGCGGGTGCATTGCTGGGATTCCTGCCGTGGAATTTTCCGCGCGCGACCATTTTTCTCGGCGACAGCGGCAGCCATCTCACCGGTTTTCTACTTGGTGCGCTGGCGCTGCTGCCACATTACTACTCATACCGTGCCCCAAACCCGACGTTGCTGCCCGTGATCATTCCTCTGATTGTGTTGTCGCTGCCGTTGTTCGATCTGGTGGCGGTGATGTGGCAGCGATGGCGACGGGGCGCTCCGGTGTATCTTGGCGATACCAACCACATTTCGCATCGTTTTGTGCGGCTGGGCCTGTCGCGGCCGGCGGCAGTTGCGGTGCTCTATCTGCTGACGCTGGTGCTGGGTTCGGGGGCGGTGATGTTGCTCTGGGCACCGGCGTGGGGCGCAGCCCTGGTGGTGGCCCAGACGCTCGGTGTGTTGGCGGTGGTTACCACGTTGCAAATCTCCGGCGGACGCAGTGGACCGCCGCGGTCACTGTAGCCAAAGCGCGGTTTTTCCTTACAGCTTGTTGGGGGCGACTTTCGTCCAGGGCGTGAACGCGCCCATGGTGTGGTGCAGCACCTTGCGCTTCCAGATGGTGTTGCCGCAGAAGGCGAAGAGCGTGTCCTTGTCCTTGCCACCGAGACAGACGCCGGTCACTCGACTGCGGTTCGGTACGGGCAGGATGATCTGTGTGGGACCGTCATCGGCGCTGATCTGGACGCCGCTGCGGGTGGCGATAAACTGGCGGCCTTCCAGTGAGTAGCACACGCACTCCGCGCCTGCGTCATCGTCCCAGTCGGCCACGAACAGCGGGAAGAACCGTTCCTTGTTCGTCAGCGTGCCGTCGGTGTTGATCTGGTAACTATAGACCCACTTGGAGTGGCCGTCAGCAACGGAGAGCAGCCATTGATCGGGCCGATACGCCATACCGGTGGCGAATTTCATGCCGGAGTCCACCTGGGTCTTTTTGCCGTCCTTGATGAGCCATATCTTCCCGGGCTCGTTGGGCTTCTCTCCGTTGCTGGTGACATAGAGCCCGCCGCCGGGCATGGCGAGGATGGAGTGGCCGCAGAGGCCGTCGAGCACCGTGGTCCCGGTGCCTGTCGTGTCGTAGCTCATGAGCTTGCCAGACTTTTCCGAGATAGTGTAGAGCCTGCCGTCCGCGCCAACAGTGACGCAATGCGCCTGGCCGGCGTTCGCGGCGAATTCTCTTACTTTTCCCTCAAGATCAATACGATGGATTTTGTTGTTGGAGGTGTCGGTAAAGAAGACCTCGCCGTTGGCGTTGCACGCGGGACCTCGCGTGCTCTTGAATCCCCCGGCCACGAGCTGCCAGCCCTCGCCGGGGATGATGATCTCCTGCGCGCGCGGCGCGCTGGGGCCAGCTTTCACGGGTTCGGGCCAGCCGCGCCAGAGATAGGCCATGGCCTCGCGCCAATAATCCATGTAACCGGCGACGTGGCGGCCTTCGATGACGCGGAACTGATAGTCGTAGCCGGAAAACTTCAGCGCCTTGTCCATCTCCTGGTCGAGCAGGTACCAGTCGCCCGCGCAGTTTTCCATGTCATGGGTGGCCGTGGTGAGGAAGGCGCGGATGGGTTTCGCCTCGAACTTGCGGACCAGCGTCGGGAACTCGTGCCCGCCGCGGAACGCTACCCAGCTTCCACTGGCCGCATATACGCGGCTGAACGCCTCGGGGCGGTTCCAAGCCGCCGTGAAGGCCGTGATGCCGCCGCTGCTGCCGCCGGAGATGCAGAGGTCATTGCCATTGGTGGAAAGATTCAGACCGTACTCTTTTGCGATATACGGCAGCAGTTCTTCGGAGAAGAAACGCACGTTGTTGTCGTTGACGCCGTCGTATTCGAAACAGCGGTTGCGCCGGCCGTGCGTGCCCTTCATGGGTGGGGGAAGCTCGCCGGGCCGCACGAAGACGCCCACGGTGACCGGCATTTCCTTCGTGGCGATCATCGTTTCCATCAACGCCTTCTCACGCGGGTTGTATCCGTCGGTCTTTACATAGACGCACGCGGGTTGCTTGCCGTCATATTGGGCCGGCACGAAGACCGTGACGTCACGCACCGTGCCGGGAAAAACCTGGCTTTGGGTGAACTTGAACTCGTTGGTTTTGCCGGCGAGGACTTCTTCGGCCTTGATCACGGCCGGTTCGTATTTCTTGAGTTCCTCCGCTGCGGTTGCCGCCGCGACGCCGGTGCCTGCCAGCGGTTTGATCTGCCACTGCAAATGCCGGTCGTTTGGATGACAGGTCCAAAGGTCGATTTTGGCGCCGGGATTCGGGTTGCCGCCCAGATGATCGAGACCCAGGCCGGCCGCGTGTTTGGGGATGATGTTGTAACTGCCGTCATCAAGCTTTTTCAACGCCCATAACTGCCACGGTTGCCCGCTGTCTTTTTCTAGGAGAACGGGGACGCCGCACTTGGTATTGCCCTTGGCCGCTGTGAGTACCCGCGAGGGATCGTGGGCGGGTGCGAGGATGAAGAACCCCTCGTCGCGCGGCGTGACAATCCACTTTTGATTTGTGCTGCCGGTGGGTTTGTTGATGGATACCGCGGTGCCGTCTGTGCGGCCGGAATCCACGGCTTCCAGCACCATTGCCTGTGCGCTTGCAGGCACGATGCTGTAGGTGCCCCAGTCCTCGGCGGCCCGCGCAAAGGTGGTGGCGCCGACGACGAACGCGATGAGGGATACAGTCAAACGGTGTGGATTCATATGTTCCCGTGGGGTGGTTGAATATTCAAGGGGTCTCGTTGCTGGCCTCATCGTCCGGCCAAAGCGGCTTCGACGGCTTTTGCCAGTCCGGGGCCTCGCAACTGTCCTTCTGAAGCCAGAATTTCGCCCGTGCCGCCCTTGACCAGAAAAGCGCACGGGATCGCGTGGACTCCATACAAATGGGCGATGGCGGCTTCCCATCCTTTGCCATCGCAAACCTGTGGCCACGGCATCTTCTTCTTTTGCACTGTTTCGGCAATCCGTGAACGGGTCTTCTCATTGTCGAGGCTGATGCCCAGCACTTCCAGACCTTGCGAGTGGAACTTGTCGTACACGGCGCTCACGTTCGGCATTTCGGCCATGCACGGGCCGCACCATGTCGCCCAGAAGTCCAACAATACAATCTTGCCTTTGTAGTCGGCGGGGAAGTGGACGCTTCGGCCGTCCAGGGTGGCGGCTGTGAACTCGGCCGCGCCCCGGCCCTTGTTGAGATTGGGCGGCGGTTTTTCCTCAGTCACGGTTTGTAAGGATTTGACGATCTGAAAACGGTTGCCTGCCGCAGTCATGCCGGCGACTTCGTAGGTTGTGCCGGCAATGTTGAAAGGTTTGCGCACGTCAAAGGACTCACCGCGTGTGTCGAACTTGCCGTCGCCGTTGACATCCACCAGTAGCCGGACATCGGAGGAGACCCCATCCTTGTCGCCACGGAAATCGCCGGTGGCCTGATCATCGCAGAGCATCGAATTGTACTTCGTGTTACCCAGGGTGATTTCCCCCGTGTACGCGTAGTCCCGGTAGTAGAGAAGCGCATGCTTGAAGCGAGCGCGGTTGGGATCGTTCTTGTCGAAGCGGTACAGGTTCAGGTGCAACGTCAGGGTTTTGTCGCCATAGCGCACGGTGAGATCGGCACTGCCGCTGGATTGTTTGCGGGGTGGGTTGCCCGGTTTGGCAACCGTGCGCGTGATCCACTCCACGGGCGCGAGCTTGCCGCTGCCGTCCGTGTCCATAAACAGGCGTGGCGACCGCGTGTCAGACTCGTCCAGCACCACAAGAAACGCTGTGGGTGATTCCTTCGGTCCGAGCGTGAGTTTGCCGTAGAGCGGTGCGGTCAGGACCAGTGGCGGCAGCTTCATTCCCGCCGGTTGATCCGGTGACAACTCCAGTGCCTGGGGTTTGTAATAACCCGCCTTGGTCATGGCGTGGCTGGGGATGAACGTGAATTCCACCTCTCCGGCCTGCGTCACCCATGCCATCAGGACAGCAACCCACCAGCATCCCCAAGTGATGTACCGCCAGGATTGTCTGCGGCCGGTGGGGGCCTCACGGTTCATGAGCGTCGGCGGGTGGGGAAGGGTGGGGCTCAGTCCAAGTGCACAATACCCCGCTGGATGGCGGCAATGGCAGCCTGGGTACGGTCCAGCACACGAAGTTTTTCGAGGATATGGGTGATGTGTCGTTTGACAGTCACGTCGGAAATGTTCAACGAGACACCGATCTCCTTGTTGGACTGGCCCCGCACAATCAGGTGGAGCACTTCGAGTTCGCGTTCGCTCAACGGCTCGCGGCTGAGGCGTTCCTTCAGGCGCGCGGCCAGTTCAGGCGGCAGATAACGCTCGCCTGCAGCCACACTGCGGATGGCGGCCAGCAATTCACGCCAGCCAATGGATTTTTGTACGTAGCCCAGCGCGCCCGCCTGCATGGCCTGGTACACATCCTCCTCGCCTTCATGCACCGTCAGCATGAGCGCGCGCGCGTCGGGAAACTCGCGGCAGATGACCTTGACCGCATCGACGCCGGTCATGTCCGGCAGGCGAAAATCCATTAGCACGACATCCGGCTTGTGCTTGCGATAGAGGTCGATGGCCTGGCTGCCTTTGCCGGCCTCGGCGATCACGGTCAAGTCCGGTTCGAGATTCAACGACCCGGTTAATCCCATGCGAATGACCGCGTGGTCATCCACCAACAGAAGACGGAATTTGCGTTCGAGTTTCATATCCATGGCGTCACGGAGTGACGCGTCACTTTGCAGGCATTGTGTTCTCTGGCGTGTCGTTCGTCAATGGCACGGTGACTTTGATTTCCGTGGCCTGTCCGGGCCGGCTCGACACCGCAAACACGGCATTCATCTTGTCCGCCCGTTCGCGCATGCCCAGCAGGCCGAACCGCCCGCTGCTGGCCGGCATGGTCTTTTCTGGGTCGAAGCCGCGCCCGTTGTCACGCACGCGCAACGTCACCTCCCGCTCGCCGTAATCCAGGTCCACGTTGATGTGGGAGCCGCCGCTGTGTTTGATGGCATTGGTGATGGCCTCTTGGGCGATGCGCATCAGATTCGTTTCGATCAGGACAGGCAGCCGCCGCGATCGCGACCTGATGCGGCCGTGAGGCGCCGGCACCGACCACTTGCCGCAAGGCGTCTGCCAGACCGCCTTGTTCCAGGGCCACCGAGCGCAGATCCCAGACGGACCGGCGTGCTTCCTCATGCGTGTGGCGCACCACAGCCAGCGCCAGCTCGAGCGACTTGCTGGCCAGGGCGGGCGATTCGGAGAGCCGTGCCAGCGATGAATCAATCTGCACACCGATAAGTGCCAGTTGTTGTTCCAGCGTGTCGTGAAGTTCGCGGGCGATACGCGACCGTTCATCCATCAACACCTCGCGCTGGATGACGCGCGTTTGCGCGGCCACCTGACGGCGCAGTACCACCACCCAGACGAGCACGCCTAGCACGATTGCGGCCAGCAACCCCGTGGCCCACAGGATGCGCTGGGCGGTCCACCAGGGCGGTTCGCGCAACAGCACCACGTCGCGCGGACTGCGCAGCATGACGTGGAACGACACGGGACGCCACTGGGATGGTTTGGGCCTGGGCTCGGGCGAATAACGGAACTGATTGAGGCACACGCCGGAGATCTGCACCCAACTGTCCAGCATCAACGAGGGCGCATTGGTTTTTACCGAGCCTTCGGCAAAGTGAGCCGAGAAGACGGTGTCGCCGCTTTGCATGATCAGGATCACATTCTCGGGGGACTTGAGTTGGTCCACCAGTACGCCCTCCAATTGCACCAGTTCGCCATCGAATTCACCGCCGCTGGCCTGGGCAATGGTGATGGGTTTGGGCTTGGGCGGCGACCCACTGTTGACTTTTTTCAGAAACGCGTTCAGCAGCAACGGTGCGCCGTCGCTGAAAGCGGGGAAGGCCACCACGTCCACGCGATCCCCGGGGCGCAGCGGATTGGTTTCTGGCGTTTCGATGCGGAGGGGGCCGGTATTGTCCCGCAGGTAGATATGGCTTCCCGGCTCGAACAGCGTGACGACCCCACTGACATGGACGCGCGTGGCCATGTCCGGGCGGAATTGCATCAGCGACGAGGCTGTCAGGAGCGGCAATTGGAACGCTGCATCGGCGCCGGCTTCCTCCACGATGATGTGATCGAGCGAGGATACCATGATGTGTGCGCCCACGATCCGGCGCTTTTCGTTATAGATGCCGGTAAACACGCCGCGCACCGCCACGGCCGCACCGACAAGATGGACGGGTGGTTTGAGTGGGGTGGCCAGCGTGGGGACGATGGCCCGAAACGTGCCGCTGGCCGTACTGAAGTCCACCATGATACGGCCCGCCTTCGGCCCTGCGCGCGAGGTTACCCGCCGGACCACGCCCTTGATCTCGACCCACTCATCCTCGTTGAACGGATTGGCCATTTGCTCCTGGGCCAGCGATTGAGCGTCCGGCTCCGGCGCCGCACCAAGCAGTTTGGCGCGGACGGACGAGCCGAACTTGGCCGAGCCGCGGACTTCCGGCGCGAACTGCCCTTGTGCCGATACGCCTTCGATTTCAATCTGTTGCCCTGGCTTCAACTTCAGCACATCCGGTCCGTTCCGGCCGGGCGAAAAGGAGATGCCGCCCGTGTCATCCTGCAGGGTGGCGAGGTAAAGCTGCCAGTCCGGGTTCCATTCAAAATAGGTTACGGTGCCACGCAATCGCACGGGGTGATGGCGTTCGGCTTCCTTGGGGGACAGGCGTTTCACCTGGACAACATTCGTCAGCACCGTCAGCGGTGGGACTGGCAGGGAGACGGTTTGGGCAGGCGCGTCCGACGGCCATGCGAGCAGGGCGATTCCCGCTGCGCAGCTTCCAGCCGACTTCATTGGAGTGAGCCAGTTCAAGCGACGCAAGGAGTTAAGCCCGTTCTGTGCCTGCATGCAATCTCCAAGGTTGCCGTCGAGGCCGGCGGAACGTGACGAGCCGTTTTTTGAAGCGGGCGAGGATGATACTTTTAGGTCATTGAGACGGACGCCCGCTCGGCGCATGATGAAATTGGATGTTGAGCACAGTCCAGATGCCGGGTTTCGACCGCGTTCCAACGACGTGTTGGAAACGCGTGGGTGGTACCAAAGAAAGGCTTGAGAAGCATGCGTTTTGAAGTCTCGGTTGCAACGACGGCGCAATGGAGGACTTGGTTGATTTCGTGGGCGGCTTTCCTGGCAGTCGCGAGCGGCCTGGCAGCGGTGGCGGCGGGACCGGATGTTTTTGAAACCCCCGGCGTGGTGACGCCCGAAAGCCAGATCGACAAACTGGTGTTTGGCAAGTTAAAGCCGTTGAACATCCAGCCGGTGCTTTGCTCCGATGCGGTGTTCGTGCGGCGCGCCTATCTGGATGTGATCGGCACCCTGCCCACGGCGGCCGAGGCCCGCGAGTTCATTCAGAATCCCGACAAGAACAAGCGCCATGCCCTGATTGACCGATTGTTGGAACGGGACGAATTCGCCGATTACTGGTCCATGAAGTGGGGTGACATCCTGCGCATCAAGGCGGAGTTTCCAGTCAATCTCTGGCCCAACGCAGCGCAGGCGTATCACCATTGGGTCCACGAGTCCATCGCCGAGAACAAGCCGTACGACAAGTTCGTGCGTGAGATGTTGACCTCCAGTGGCAGTAACTTTCGCGTCGGCCCGGTGAATTTTTATCGTGCCATCCAGAATCGCACGCCGGAAGGCATTGCCGGCGCGGTGGCGCTGGCGTTCATGGGGGTCCGGACCGATCCCTGGCCGACGAACAAGTTGGCAGGGGTGGCTGTCTACTTCTCGCAAATCCGATACAAACCCACCAACGAATGGAAAGAGGAACAGGTGTTCTGGTCCCCGATGAATTCCGCCGTGGTGGATGCCAATAGCGCGCCTGGATTGGATTCCATCAGCGCGATTGCGCAACCCACCAACAAACCGTCGCAGGCGGTGTCGTTGGCGGCCAGCGTTTCCACGGACGCGGTCTTTCCGGATGGCAAGTCCGTCAATTTGCGCTCCGACCGCGATCCGCGCGAAGTTTTTGCCGACTGGCTGATCACGCCAAAGAACCCGTGGTTTACCCAGAGTATTGTGAACCGCGTCTGGGCGTGGCTGATAGGCCGCGGCATTGTTCACGAGCCGGACGATATCCGGCCAGACAATCCGCCCAGCAATCCCGCGTTGCTGGCCTATCTGGAGAAGGAGTTTGTCACCAGCCACTACGACTTGAAGAAACTGTACCGGTTGATCCTGAACACCAAGACCTACCAATTTTCCGCCATGCCGCGGGTCATCACGCCGGAGGCCGAGGCAAATTTTGCCAGTTATCCGTTGCGACGGCTTGATGCGGAGGTGTTGATAGATGCCATCAACAAGATCACCGGGGCGCAGGACCTTTATACCAGTCCGATCCCCGAGCCGTTCACCTATATTCCGGATGACAAACCGGCGATTGCCATCGCTGACGGCAGCATCACCAGTCCGTTCCTGGCGTTGTTCGGGCGTTCAGCCCGCGCCACGGGCATGGAGAATGAACGCAACAACAAGCCTGTGTCGGCCCAGTGGTTGCACATGCTCAACTCCAGCCATATCTATCGCAAGATCGACCAGGGCGTTAAGATCCGGGCGATCTATGAGTCGGGCAAGAAGGAAGATGAGATCATCCAGGATCTGTACCTCACGGTTCTCTCCCGTTATCCGACGGCCGACGAGGTGGCGAATTTGAAGGCGTACGGTTATGTTCAGGTGACGAGACAGCCGCCGGTGAAGAAGGACGGCAAGATGGTTCCGCAGCCTGACAAAAAGGTTGTGTCGAAACAGCATGACGACTGGGTAGATGTCACGTGGTCTTTGATCAATAGCACCGAGTTTTTGTACCGGCATTAGAAGGCCGGGAGTTTTTGGAAAGGGATGCAGCCGCGAGCAACGCAGTTGGACGAGAACGAAAGGAAGTAAAGCCATGAGCACGAGCCACAATTCGGAGAACCGGAAACAGATTTCCCGACGCGAAGCGCTGCGACGGGGACTTTATGGAACCGCAGGACTGATGTTGGCCGAGAGACTGGTGCCCGGAGTAAGGGCGGCGGTTTCGAACCCGGCCCCAGCCAAGCCGGCCCTCAAGGCCAAGGCCAAGTCCGTCATCCAGGTTTTTCTCTGGGGTGGCATGTCGCACAACGACACGTGGGACCCGAAACCTGAGGCGGGCTACGAGTACATGGGCGAGTTCGCCAAAGCGATCCCGACAAACGTGGATGGTATCCAAATCGGTGAACTGTTCCCGATGCTCGCCAAGCAGGCGGACAAGTTTTCCATCATCCGCAGCATGACCCACCGCAATAACGGTCACGAGACTGCCGCTTACCTGATGCAGACCGGCCATATGCCGGGCGAACGGCTGGCCTACCCGAGCGTTGGCGCCGTCTTCGCGTTGTTCAAGAAGGACTACAAGGGCATGATCCCGCCCTATGTCGTGTTGACCCAGCCGCAGGGGCGGTTTTCGGAGGAAGGCTTTTTGGGGCCGAAGCTCAAGCCGTTTGCGACCGGCGGTGACCCGAACGCCACGCGGTTCGAGGTGGAAGGCGTGGTGGCGCGTGGCATCACGGATGACCGGCAGAAGAACCGGCGTGAGTTGCTTGGCAAGATGAACACCTTGGGCAATGCGATGGCGGCCAGCCCGCAGTTGGCATCGGCGGAGGATTCCAAAAAGGCGGCCTACGAACTGATCTTGGGCAAAGGCAAGGAAGTGTTCGACCTCTCGTTGGAAAAGGATGCGCTGCGGGAGCGCTATGGGCGCCACACCTTTGGCCAGGAGTGCCTCGCGGCGCGACGAATGGTTGAGGCAGGTGTTCCTTATATCGTGATCAACTATCCCGGCGGATGGGATACCCATAGCAACCATTTCCCCACCATGCGCCGGCAATGTCCCAATCTGGATCAGGGCCTTGCCGCGTTGCTGCAGGACTTGAAGGATCGCGGTTTGCTGGAAACCACCATTGTCTGGTGCACCGGCGAGTTTGGCCGCGGCCCGAAGGTGGATTGGCAACCGCCTTGGAATGGTGGACGCAACCATTACGGCAACGTCTTCAGTGTGCTGGTCGCCGGCGGAGGTTTTAAGGGCGGCTGCATCGTGGGCAGTTCCGACGCCAAGGGCGAGGAAGTCAAAGACCGGCCGGTATATCCGGTGGACCTGCTCGGCAGTATTTACACCCTGGGCGGTATTGACTTCAGAGCCAAGCTGCCTCATCCGATGGGGCTGGATGCATACGTGTTGCCAGGCGAGTCCGAGGGCGTGAAGTCCGGCGGATTGCTGACAGAAATCATGTAGCCGCGGACCGTGGCAGATGCGGAATGTATCGCAAACGAGAGGACTGGACCGTGTGCCAGTGCCTGCTCGGGTTTTTCACCGTTGCAATGTGCATAAGGATCGATGGGTTTATGCGTAAGGCTAAATGGTTGATGGCGGTTGTGGGTATTTCCAGTGGGCTGGCCTTGACACCGGCGGTGTGGGCACAGGCGGCCCGGCCGTATATCGGCTATGCCTATCCTGCCGGCGGGCAACGGGGCACGACTGTCTATGTCAAGCTGGGCGGGCAGAATCTGAACGATGTCAACGGGGTGCTGGTGACAGGTTCAGGGGTGACGGCGAAGCTGGTGAGCTATTATCGTCCGCTCGGGCCCATTGAGATGAACGTGCTCAACGAGCAGTTGAGGGAGTTGAAGCGGGCGAAGTCCATCTATCTGGCCACGACCATGGCGGCAACCTCCGGCGAGACGATGATGACGTCGTCGGGCGATAAAATGATGGCCTCGGGTGATAAGATGATGTCATCAGGCGACAAGATGATGGCTTCCGGTGATCCTATGATGATGGCGGCGGCGGAAGCGGTGGGCAAGGCGGCTGTCTGGGATTCGAGCCGGTCCAATATGATGGCGCGGCTCGAAAAACGGATCAACGAGTACATCCTTTTCGCCACCAGCGATGCGCTTCGAAGCCTGGCATTCGTCGAGATCACGATTGCCCCGGACGCCGAGCCGGGCGAGCGGGAGGTGCGATTGGTGACGCCGCGCGGCGGGGCATCGAACCCGCTGTCGTTTCACATTGGCCAGGTCACGGAGTACTGTCGGAAACCCATGATAACCAGCCCGAAGCAGGTGCTCGGCAAGGAGGAACTGGCCAAACGCAAGCGGCCCGTGGAGGAGGTTGAAGACCATGTTACGGTGCCGTGTACGGTGAACGGACAGATTGCGTCCGGCGAAGTGAATCGCTATCGCTTCGACGCCCGCAAAGGCCAGCGGTTGGTCGTTACCACGCAGGCGCGGCAGTTGATTCCCTACATTGCCGACGCCGTTCCCGGGTGGTTTCAGCCTGTGATCGCGCTCTACGACGGGAATGGCAAGGAAGTGGCCTACGACGATGATTATCGCTTCAAGCCCGACCCCATCCTGACTTTCCAGGTGCCCAAGGACGGCGAGTATGTGCTCGCCATTTACGACGCCATTTATCGCGGCCGCGAGGACTTTGTTTATCGCGTCACCATTGGCGAAACGCCGTTCATCACCAGCATCTTTCCCTTGGGTGGCCGGGTTGGGGAGCCGGTTTCGATCAAGATGAAAGGGTGGAACCTGGATTCGGCGCAGTTGACGCCTCCTCCCAAAGACGCCCCGGCGGGGGTCCTGACGCTCGCGGCCACGAGGGGCAATTTCGTGTCCAACCGTGTGCCGTTTGTGCTGGACACATTACCCGAGTGTCTTGAGAACGAGCCCAACAACGACATTGCGCATGCACAACCGGTGAAGCTGCCCATCATTATCAATGGACATATTGATAAGTCGGATGATTGGGACGTGTACGAGTTCACTGGCAACGCCGGCGACACAATTGTGGCGGAGGTGTACGCGCGCCGCCTTGATTCGCCCATGGATTCCATCATCAAACTCACGGACGACAAGGGGCGATTGCTGGCATTGAGCGATGATCGCGAAGACTTGGGAGCCGGGGTGAACACGCATCATGCGGATTCCTATTTCATGACCAAGCTGCCCGCGGATGGCACGTATTACGTTCATATTGGGGATGCCGCCCGCGGCGGCGGCGAAGCCTATGCCTACCGGTTGCGCATCAGCGCGCCGCAGCCCGATTTTGCGCTGCGCGTGGTGGCATCGAGCGTCTGTCTAAGACAGAAGAGTTCCACCGCGCTGAGCGTGTATGCCATGCGCAAGGACGGCTATGCCGGTCCCATCAAACTCGGTTTGAAGAACCCGCCCACCGGATTCACATCGTATCCCGTGATCATGTCCGGTTCACAAAGCATTACGCGGGTTCCTTTCAAGGCGGATGTGGCGGCAGATGAACCCGTCAATCTCGTTATCGA
>CAZAAF010000061.1:0-13076 GCA_964482575.1 uncultured Verrucomicrobiota bacterium
GCCCACCGCCACGCCGATTCCCCCGAGCATTGTCAGAATCCTGGACCATCGATCACGCGTGTTCATGGCATTCGTCCTTTCGTTTCGCAGTGGCTGTCATCGTCCACCGAATCAGGCGCGCCGCGGGACCTAATATAACGCCACCGCCTCGCTTTTTCAGACGGCGGCACGCCTATTCCAGCTTGCCAAACATGATCCGTTCCTTCTGGCCCTGGGTCACGGTCAGGTAAATCGTGCCCTGGTATTCGCAAAATGTCGGGTACTGGAACGTGCTGGCGGACTCGAACCGGTACTTGCGCTCCCAGTGGGCGCCGTCCGTGGAGACGTCGATGTTGAACACCGACCGCCCGACGCCCGCGATGCACGTGTTTTCCTGCCAGCCGAGATAATAGACGCCCTTGAAACGGTCGAAGGTCGGTTTGGAATTCAAGCCATTCGGGACGGCGTCCCGGAATTCGCCCGGCGTCCATTGCCGGCCGTCGCGGCTGGTGCAGAAGACGTAATTCCGGTTGCCGCCTTCCTGCCGGAGAATGGCCAGCCACGAGCCGTCCGGCAGCCGGTTCACCGCGGACTCGGTGAGCTTGAGATTCTGCGGCTCGTTGAACTGCCCGAGCACCTCGAATGTGTCCATGGCAGGATTCAGGAGCGCAAACCCGTTCTGACCGATGGGATAGTTGTTGAGCACTGCATACGTCGTCCCGTCAAACACCTTGAAGGCGTCGATGCAATACAGTCCGTACAATTTCGATTCGCGCTTGAACCCGTGCGCCACCGCATCGTCGTAAAAGGCCTTCGGCTGCATGTCGGCGACACCGCCGGCCGTCTTGAGCTGCACGCGATGGATGCGGTTTTCGAATGTGCCGCGCGCGATGTCGAAGTCGGTGTACCACATCTGCGATTGCCGTTCCTTCGGTGCTTCGCTGGCGAAGAAGCAGCGCAGGGTGTGCGGGCCTTTTTGGATGAGGCGCGGGACGAAGCACGCGCCTGGCGGCAGCGTCTCGTTTTCGTACACCTGTCCCGACCGGGCCGCCGTCAGGTGTTTTTCCACCTTCCGTGTTTTGAGGTCCACCACCGCGAAGCTCACGTAGCAGTAGCTCCACTCGGGATTCTCGCCCGGCTGCACGTCGTTGGCGATGGCCGTGACGTACACCTTGTCGTTCACGATCACCAGGCCCGCGTCGTGCGCGCCCTTGACCTGCGGCGCGGAGATGTTCACGAGCCCCTCCATCACGCGGTCGCCAGCCTGTTTCGGGTTCCAGTCCGACGGAAGGAGTGGCTTCGATTGCTGGGCTTGAATTGGGAGCGTGGTCAGTGCGAGGACCAGCAGGGCGGTCGCAAGGGAAGGGATGTTGTTATTCATGGGACGATGTTATTTGGCTGCGGGCAATCGCCAGTGGGTGGCCATCAGGCACGGTTTCTCGTCAATCCGGTCCTTCTGATAATAGATGGTGAGGAGGCTGCCGTCGCCGAGTTGCACGGATGCGGGATAACCCAGGTCGCCGTCGGGCGCGTTGTCCACGATGGCGATCTCGTGCGCGAGATCCCACGTCCGGCCATGGTCGCTGGAGAGACAGGCGCGATGGCCAAACGGCTGGCGGCGGTAGCTATAGACCATCAACAGCCGGTCGTCCTTCAGCCGGATGAGGTGGGGTGGGAAGCCCCAGATGCCGGTGAGATGGATCGGGCTCCAGGTCCTGCCGCCGTCCTCGCTCTCCGACTGGCCGAGGAACCGCTTGGCCATCTCCGGGTGTTCGTTGCGGAACATGGCCACGAGCCGGCCGTTGGCGCATTCCACCACGTGCGGCTCGTCGGCGTAAAAATCCCGGGGCGAGTCGAGCCTCGCCAGCGCTTGCCACGTGACGCCGTCGTCCTTGGACTCCTCCACGACGATGCGGTCCGCCGGGCCCGAGCCGCCATAGGTGCCGACATACAGCAGCCGCCCGTCCTTCAACGCAATCGGCCCATGCGGAGCGGAGCCGGCGGTCCTCGAGGGCGCGCCCCATGTTTTGCCATTGTCCGCAGAACGGCGCGTCCAGTTGCCGGTCCATTGCTTCCGCAGGTCGGGGCCGATCTTGGCCGCATGCTGGCGCCACGCGTCGCGCATGATGCCCGGCTTCTCGAAATAGAGCGACGTGAACCAACTGACCAGCAGCGCGCTCTTGGGCGTCTCGATGATGCCGGCATCGCGGTCGTCCAGCGGAGTGCTGTTGATGGTGAGGACCTCCGACCACGTCCGGCCGTTGTCGGTGGACCGGACCATCTGCGTCTTGCCCCACGGGCAGACGTGCGCGTCGCGGTCGCCGGAGAAGGCCACGATCAACTCGCCCCTGGAGGTGCGGACAATCGTCGGCCAGCCGATGTAGCGGCCCAGTTGTTTGCAGATCACACCGGAGGAAGGCCCTGGCTCGCCCGCCGCGAGCGGCCGGAACGGCGTGAACCGGCCGACGGGAATGAACTTGAACCCGCTGATGTACGCGGTCTTGCCGGTGGAATGGATGACGATCTTTTCGTTGTCGAGCCGGACGTTTTTTCGGAACGGCATCCAGACGTTGAAATGCTTCGTGGCCGTTGCGCCCTGGTTGGGCACGTCGAGCGCCGTGAACTCCGCCTCGGACGCGAGCTTGAGGGTGAACCCGCCGGGCCGGTCGGTGGCGCGGGATTCCACCTCGATGTCGTAGCATCCTTTCAGCGCCGGGTCGTAGGCGATGTCAGGCGCCTTGGCGGCGGCGTTCAGGAGGTTCTTGTTGCCCCAGGTCTTGTAGCGCAGGTTCCAGAACCCGGCGCGGCTTTCATCGGCCAGAATGGCGTCGCGGGGCGTGCAGCGCTCGAAATCATCCTTCACCACCGGCTCGCCGCGGATGAGGATATCCCCGGCGGGAGCGATGACGGGTGACAGGCACAAGACGGCAAGGATGAGGGCGATGGTTGCCAGCGACCGTGGGGAACACGTGTGTTGGGAGTTCATTTTGTCTTTGCAAGTTCGGCGAGCATTTCAAGGAGGTTGTTCGTCAGGATGACGGAAGCGTCCTCCTGCACGTGGCAGGTGCCGAGCCAGGTCTCATAGCCGCCGAGCTTGTGTTGTTCGGGCGTCGGCAGGTAGCCGTGCCGGCCGTTGGCCAGGCCGATGACCATCGTGCGCGGGAACGGGCTGCGCTTCTTCAGGTCGAGCCCGATCTCGCAAAACACCTCGAACGGGATGCCGCACACCGCCAGGTCGCCGATGCGGATGGCGTGGAGCGTGGCGGTCACGGTGTCTTCCTTGCGGTCGGCGGCGCCGAGGACGCGGCGCGCATAATCCGGCGCCAGCCGCGGCAGTTTGGCCAGTTCCGCCTTGTCCTTGATGGCCAGCACGGCCTTGGCGGCGGCGACCTGCTCGGCGGTGGGACGGCGGTATTTGAGCGTGATATTGCGCTGCAACATGCCGAGGCGCGGGCTCGATTGATACGTGCCGATGCTCTTCCACGCGGCCCAGGCGGTGTCCGCCGCTTCCTGCGCCACGATGCGGATCTGTTCGAACGGCTCGCGCGGCGGGCGGCTGGAGCCGAACGGGATGTTGTTGATGTCGCCTGAGGTGCCGTTGGACATCATGGCCACCAGCCTGCCATCGCCCGGCACGCGCGAGGGCATGAGGCGCGCGAACTCCCCGTAATAGTCGGCGGAGACCATGCCTTTCGGCGGGTTGCCGACATAATGAAGCGAGTAATTGGCAAAGAGGCACATCAACTTGCGGTTCGGGTTCTGGACGGCCAGGACCGTGATGTCGGGATCGGTCGGGCCGGCGGGATGATCGAGCACGTCGGGGCTGTTCTCGGGATTCATCTTCGCCTGGTCCATCTGGCCGAACGGGTTCAACGGCATCTTGCCCGGCTTCAGGAACCAGCGGCGGTTGAACACCTCGCCCGGCAACGGTTGCGCGGCCCAGCCGACCGCCGCGGGCCGCAGTTCCGCATGGGCGCGGACGATGGATTCGGCAAGACCCTCGATGAAGAGCTTGCGGTAGGCGACGGAGGGCGCGGGACCGTTGGTGGCGTTCGAGTAAGGCGCGGAATGCGTGTGCGTGGCGGAGATCAGGATGTTCTCGGGCTTGATGCCGCAGCGCTGGCAGGCAAGCGCCCGCGCCTCGTTGGCCGCCTCGGGCGGAATGCCGAGATTGTCCACGACGACCATCGCAATGGTCAGCGCGCCGTTATCCAGCACCAACGCACGGGCATGAAGCGGGTCGTGCGCGGATTCGGCCATGTTGGCGTTGAAGCCGCCCGGCATGTTGAGGGGAAACTGTTTGGGCGTGATGTCCACCGCGGCGGCCCCGGCGCGGAAGGGCGGGGCTTTCGCGGCAGGCGCGGCGCCGCCGGAGGCGAGGGTGAGGAACAGCGCCGTCAGGACAACGATCGCGAGCGGGTGGGGGCGGGGGATGGATTTCATGGGTTTCTCAGTTGTGTTTATCGCCGGACTTTTCTCAAGACAAGCACCGCCGCGGCGGGTTGGGCCGCAAGGCGGATTTCGAGGCCGTTCATCAGTTCGAATCCGGTGCGCGTCTCGGTGCCGCCGTCGAGGTTCTCCACCTGGTAACGCGCGCGGGATTCGAGGCCGCGAAGCCGGACGGTGAGTGTCGCCGGCTCCGCGCGGGGACGGCGGAACGCCTGCACGACCCCTTCGCCGAGGTCGGGACGATAAAACTGCCACGCGATCCACTGGTCCGTATCGAGGCTGTATGGCGTCAGCGGATAGTAATCGCCAAGCAGGAGCGGGGCGACGCGGCGAAACTCATCATGCGCCTGCTTCGCGCGCGCGCGACCGGCGTCCGTTTTGGCCCAGTCGTAGGGCGGGAGGATGCAGTATCCGGGCAGCAGGAAGCTGCGCAGGGCGTAGAGGTCGCCGGTGCGCAGGCCGCAACCATTCCACGGGAGCCAAGACGAGATGCCGTAGGTGTGTCCCTGGTTGCCCTCGACCACGCCCTTCATGTCGGGGAACTGGAAATCGCTGCGCAGGAGCGGCACGGCGCGGCGCATGGTCTCGAGGTCGTTGCGCCGGCCGCCGGAGGCGCAGGAATCAATGTGCAGCTTTGGATTCCGCCGGCGGAGTTCGTCCCAAAAGGCGAGATGGCCCTGGATGTAGAAGTTCTCGGTGATGCCCTGCCGGTCCGGCGCATCGTTCCGGCGCCACGCGGTGGCGTAACCGGCGCCGTTCAGGTCCTCGCGATACCAGTCCAGTCCCTGGGACTTGACCATGCCGTCGATATGTTCGATGAGCCATTGCCGCGCCTGCGGATGGCCCTCGTTGAGCACGGAGCCGACGCTGTTTCCCGGCAGCAGCCAGTCGGGATGATTCTTCGCCAGCCAGGAGTTCGGGTCGCCCACGCGCTCCGGCTCGAACCAGAGGACGAACTGCATGCCCAGCGCGCGCGCCTTGTCGCTGAACGGCTTGAATCCCTGCGGATAGCGCTTGGCATCGGGCGTCCACGTGCCGGTGTTGAGCCAGGCCATCTTGTTGGTGTAGGGACCGGTGTCGTTCGGGTACCACGTGGTCCTGCCGCCGGCATCGCGCCAGCAAAGGTCGGGCTTGATGCCCGCGCGGAGAAAATCCTCCACCGCCGGCCACGACGTGAGGGAGCCGTTGACCTGGATGGAACTCGCGGGTGCCTGCGGTTTGCCGGCGATGCGCGGGAGGTTGTGGCACAGGTACCAGGCGCGCCAGAGGTTTTGGGCGCGCACGACATCCTTGCCCTCCCAGAACAGCAGCGCCATCAACGGCGTGCGAATCTCCTCGCCGGGTTTCAGGTACAGGTGGGTGAGTTGCTGGCTGGCACGGATTTGCAGGCCGCGCCCGGTGTCGCGGGTAAACGCCGCCTTCCATTGTCCCGGCCAGCCCACGGCGAGGATCATGCCGCCGTCGGGCGTTTGCAGGTTGAAGTACGGCCAGCCGTCGGGACCGTCGCTGGATTTTCCCGACGCGGTCTTGGCGGTGAACGGCGGCGAAAACCGTTTCGAAAAACCGGGGCCGAGCGTGAGGGTAAACGGCTGGTAGCTTTCCGCCACGCACCAGTCACCCCGGTTACCGTGCAGGACGAATTCCCTCGACGCGCTCCGCTCGAGGTGCGTGCTGAACCCCTGGATGTTCTCGAGGATCGGCGTGTTCTCCCGCCCGGTGTTCTTCAGGCGCACCGTCCATTCCACCACCGGGAAGTCGCTGTAGGCCACCGCCACGCAAATCACCTGCAAGCCCGTGGCCTCATCCGTCCATGTCAGGGTGTATTCGCGCTTCGACGCGCCCGCCGAGCGTGTTCGTCGCACGGACTTCCATTGCGGCAGCAAAGTCCCGGACTCGCTCCCATTATATATGAAGCTGAACGGCAGGGGCGCCTTGTCGGCCAGCAGGGAGGACTGCAACCAGCGTTGCGCGGTCGTCAGTTCGGCGGCGGTCGGGGTGTGACCGTCCGCGGGCGGGGCGCTTCGGACAGGCGCGGCAGAAACCGCTGCGATGGCAAACGTCCACAACAGCGCCATGGCGGCGCGCGCCAGGAGCGGCTGAAGTATGGAGTGGGTTGTCATCCGGTTTGGCAACATGACTCACTCGCAGACCAGGGTGCGCGCCGTCTTGCCGCACGCGGGAATCTTGATCGTGGCGGCGGAGGTGACATCGCACCATTCCCAATCGGTCACCGGCGCGCCGTCGAGCGTGACCGTGGCGGGCCGCGCGGGCAGATGCATCACCGCGGTGAAGTCGCGCGTGGCGGGCATGCCGGCGTACTGGCCTTTGCGTTCGCCGATGACCAGCTTGACGGCCTTGCCGTGCGTTTCGCAGGTGAGGCGCGTGCGGGCAAACTTCCCCTGGCGGTACTCCAGGCTCGTGCCGTCATCCTCGTGCAGGGTGAAGGCGCTGCTCGCGCCGGGGTACACCATCAACCCGACCTCGGGTGACCAGCCTTTCTCGACGTGGGAGCGGGACGGCCAGGTGGGGATGATCGCGCCTTCCTTCACATACAGCGCGCCGCCCTGCAGGTCCGTGACGGCCACGGGAAGGGTGGCCGGTCCCGTGACGCGCTTGCCGGTCCAGTAATCAATCCACACGCCTTTCGGCAGGCTGACATCCTTGGTGAACGCCGAGACGAGCAGGCAATCGCCCAGCATGTATTGAGCGAGCCGCTTGTCCCACGCGGGGTCGTCGGGATATTCCATGGACATGGCGCGCATGACCGGGTAGCCGGTCAGCGCGGCCTCGGCGGCAGACGAGTAGAGATACGGCAGCAGCTTGTAGCGGAGCTGGTCGTAGGCGCGGAACGGGGCGATCTGCGCGTCCTCCAGCAACCACGGCTGGAACCAGTAATCCCAGTTGTTCTGTTGCGCCCAGGTTTGCAGGAAACCGAAGTGGATTCCTTTCACGCTGGAGACGTCCATGTCGCACGAGTGGTTGGAGTGGCCCGAGAAGGCCAGGTTCAACATCGACGCGAGCGGTTTCGCGCCGCCGCCGGTGTCGCCCGCCCACGTGGCGACGAACTGTTGCACGCCCGCGTACCCGCCTGCGGAATAGACCATCGCCCGGCGCTTCGTGTGCCCCTCGAACCCGCGCGCCATCTGCTTGGCGTAGATCACGGGATAGAGGTCATGCATTTCCTCGTCGGTCATGCCGTTGCCCCACTTGCGTTTGGGGTGCTCGATGACCTGATACGCGCCGTCGAGCTTGAAGGCCGAGACGCCCTGGTCCGCGAATTTCGACAGATGCTCGAACCACGGTTCCAGCCCTTTCTCCTGCGCCTGTTTGGCGGCCTCCTTGTCGCCGGGCTTCGTGCCGGAGGACTTGCTGAGGCGTTCATCCTCGAATCCGTCCATCACATTCGCTGTCGTGCCCGCCGCGCCGGGCTTCGAGCTGGCGGCGGCCGCGTTCTTCCTGGCCAACTGCAGCTCCTCATACACGCCGAGGTCGTAATCGCAGCAGAGCCAGAGGCTCAGTTTGAATCCCTTGCGCTTGAGCGCGCCTAGGAACGTGTGCGGTCCCTTCGGCGCCCAGTAGGGAATGGGGAAGCGCTGCGGATGCCAGGCCTTGGCCGGCGTGGCGTCGTAGTTCTTCGACATCCAGCCCGGCTCGAGCCCGATGACGTCGCATGGCATGTCCTCGCGCCGGAACGTGAGCGCCTCATTGAGCAGGTTGAACGCGTCGATGTTCTGGTTGCAGACGTAGGTGAAGGCGTAGCCCCACACCGGCAGCAGGGCCGGCCGCCCGCTGAACGACGTGTAGGTGTCGAGCAGGCTCCGGTAGTCGGGGCCGCAGAACAGGTAGTAGTCGAGGTCGCTGCGCGCGGCGGTGCATCGGATCCGGTCGGGATCGCCCTTGCCGATGTCCATCGTGTTACGCCAGGTGGTGTTCATCAACAATCCCCAGCCCCGGCTGCTCATCAACACCGGGATCGGGATGTAGGAGGTCACGTTCAACACCCAGAATTCATAGACGCCCGGGCGGCGCATGATGTTCTCGCGGCAGACATCGCCAAGGCCGTAGATGCGCTCCTCCGGCGTCATGGTGAACCGCAGGTCGTAGCCGCCGCGGGTTTCGAAGCGGGGCGCCTCCTGCAGGGTCAGGACCTTGCCATCGGCGGCGGCCAGACGGACTGCGCCGTCCTTGTGGCTGACGACGAGCCGCGCCTGCGCCGTGCCGATGGACAGTTCATCCTTGCCATCGGTCTGCTTGAAGGCGATCTCGGGAAACGAGGCGGCCAGGATGCCGTAGCGGTTCAGTCCCGACTCTGTCCACTGGCCCGTCTTGCTGTGGCGGATGCGGAAGAGTTTTTCGCCCAGCACGTCCACGCGCACGGACGCACCGCCCTCCACGTTCACGACCACGGTGCGCTTGGTCAACGGCGCGGCATCCGGCCATCCATCGGTATGGACGGGCGTGTCGGTTGCCCCGTGGCAGGTGAAGGCAAGGGTGATGAAACAGAGCAGGGTGAGGGTCTTGTTCATGGGAGGTCGGTTATGGGTGTGGATTGTGGCAGGAATGCGCCATGGGTCAAGCGTCAGGCGCGAACCCCGTCGAAGATGCCGGTGCGGCGCGTGGCGACATAGCCGGGGTTGCCGTCAGGGCCGCCGCAAATCTGCCATTCCTCGGACCGCACGATGCCGTCGCCAAAGGCGCAGACATCGCGCGTGGACGGGATGCGTTGGAAGAGCAGGGTGTACAGTTCGCGCGCCTTCATCGTCGCCCCGGGCATCAGGCCGAGCTTCTGCAGCACGTCGAGGTCCTTCTTGTAATCGCGGATCAGTCCGCAGGAATGGACGCAGCGCCCGTTGGCCGGATGAAAACCGTCGCAGCAATCGCACGCCATGCACGTGCCTTCGACGAGCGTGACCGGCACGTCCGGTTCGTGCCGGATGCGCTGCCAGAGTTCGCAGAGCGTGTCGTTCGGCCGGGGCGTCCGGTTCTTGCCGCCGGCATACCAGCACGCCAGGCATATCAAGTGATGCGGGCGGATGAACAACCGGTCGCCGGAATCAATGCACTGGAGATTGCGGCGGCGGTAGTCCTCCCGCTCCGTGTCCGGCCGCCGGTACACCACCGACTTCCAGCCTAGGGCGCGCACGCGTTCATACGCGCCGCCCGCGGCCAGAGCGCAGCCTTCCCATCCCGGCGTGTCGTGGGAACAAATACCTTTCGGGGTTTCGATGCGTTTGAACAACAGCTCGTATAGGTAGCGGGCGCGGCGGGTGTCGCCCGGTGCAAGCCCGAGCCGCTGCAGCACGTCGAGGTCGCGCTTGCGGTTCAACACGTCCGCCGTGGCCGTCGTTTTCGGGCCCTTGGACGGCAGCTTGGTGTAATGCGGGATCTCATCGGCGTTCGACATCAACCGGAGGGCGACGGTGGGGTCCTTGCCGATTCGCTGCAACACTGCGCGGGCCTTGGCGGTGTCCATCAACGGACATTTTACGCCGCCGGATATGCAGACGAGGCAGAGCAGTTGATGGGCGCGGATCGTGAGGGCGGCGTTGCACAGGCCATCGCCTGTGTGGACCGGCGTTTCACCGGCGGCGGCGAGCGTGGGCAGCGCCGACCCGGCCAGACCGGCGGTTCCCAGCTTGAACACCATGCGGCGGGAGATGTCTTTCATGGCGGGTTCCTTTCAACGACTCACGGTCCCATCATTGCCTGGGCAGGAGACTTCATGATTGTGCGGGGTTGCTGTTCCCAACGTATCGCAGATGGACCTCGAGCTTTTCAAGCTGAATGCCCCCGGCGGGTGGCGAGGACCCGCGCGAGACGACGCGCAGCTCCACGCGATTGGGGCCCTGTTTCCATGCCTCGCGCGGGACCCTGCATTCCAGCCGCAGCAGACACTGCTTCGGATTGACGGGATACTGGCCCTTGCCGCCGGACGCAGGTTGCAGTTTGGGGGAGAAAATCTGCCCGTCCTTCCACGCGGCATCGCGCAGGTGGATGGACACCGGCGTTCCGTTGATGCGAACCTCGAAGCCATCGTCGTCCGCCGCGCGGAACAGCACGCAGCGCAGGACGGCCTCCGCCCCGGCGGCGGGCGCGTCGCTGATGTGCAGTGTAAAACCGGCGGCCCGGCCGGCGTCGCTCAGCGGCGCGGGCAGGGGCGCGGTGTCATTGCGGTTGAAGAACCCGTCCGCCCACGGATAACCGCCGCGGCGTTCCACGGCAAAATGCTTGTCCTTGCCCGCCAGCGTGCGCGGGTCGCCGACTTCCTTGAACGCGGCCTGATGCGTGAGCGGCGCAATTTCCCCGCCCACCGTCCGCGCCACGTCGGGCGTGCCGATGGCCCAGTTGAAAGCCACCACGCTGTCCGCCCCGCGCTGGAAGTGGTTGGCAAACACACCGCGCAGGAATTCGATCGGCCCGTAACGGTAGCCGTCGGTGGCGTGATGATCGTCAAAGCAGGGCTGAAGCTGGATCCCTGGCCCGACGGCGGCGCGGAGTCCCTCGACATCCACATCCATGGTGCGCGAACCGAGGGTCAGCACGTCCACCAGATGCTGCCCGGCCCAGGCCTTCACATCGAAGCCGTCGGCGTGGCATCCGTTCAGCGTTTGCGGCACGCGCGCCGCGAGCAGGAACGGCCGGCCGCGTTGCCGCGCCACCTCCAGCAACATCCGCCGCACGCTCCGCATGAACTGCGTGACGTGGTCGCGCAGCTCCCATTGCCGGCCCATCGGCAGGCAGGGAATGTGGCGGGCGAAATCAATCTGGAGGCCGTCGAGGTCGTAGCGCGTGGCGATCTCGCGCAGGACGGCCAGTTTGTGTTCGCGCAACCCGGGCGAGGCGAGGTTCCACATGCCGTGCGGCCACCACGTCACCGGCAGTACCCAGTCGGGATGCTGTTGTTTGACAGCGTCGGGCTGTTTCGCATGGCCGCCCGCGGGCAACAGGTCCACTTCGCTGAGCCGGTGATTCCAAAAACACTCGAGTTTGCGGCGGTGGGTTTCGCGGACCAGCGCCTCGATCCAGTCCAGACCCTCGTTCAACCACCGCTGCACCAGGGGCGGAGGCTCGGACGGAGTGACCTGGCTCGGGTGAGCCGCGCCCGTGGCGTTGCCGCCGATGTCCCACCAGATCGCGTCGATCTGGCTGCCCGGCTCGTCCACATACGAGAAGACCGCGGCGCGAAACGGCCCGAAGGGCGCGCCCTCGGGGTGCATCTTCCCGTAGTTGAGCATCACCCAATGCACGTCGTGCTGGATCACAATCCGCCGTTTCCGCTGCGCCGTCGCGCGGCGATGAGCGGCGGGCAGCTCAATGGGAGATTCGTCCGCGAACAACCGCGGCGTCGCGGTGGACGCGACGAGCGCCCCGGCGGACGATGTCAGGAACTGCCGGCGGTTGATGGGTGTCTCCATGATTGTGGCGTTACTTTTCCAATACCAGCTCGGCGAGATAAACCGCCGTGGTCGTCTTGCCCGCGTCGTCCTTCTCGTGGCTGGAGTAATAGGAGAGCAGGGCGCGGTTGGGACCGAGTTCGAGGAAACCGGGATAGGAACAGTCGCCGCCGCTGGGGAGTTCGGCAAACTCCTGCAACTTGCCGTCCACCAGCCAGCAGAGCGACAGCTTCGGACCGGCCTCCTTGGACATCATCTTGCGCCCGCCCACCACGATGCGGTCGCCCCAATGGGTGATCAACGGCCCGCCGATGTAGCGGTCGAGGTCCTGCCGGTCCCACACCGTGTAGGGTGGTGCGGAGCGGAGGAGTTGCGCGGGCCCGCTGCCGCGGCGGCCGATGCCGAGCAGCCGGCCATCCGGCTCGAACAGGAACGCCGTCTCGTCGCCTGCGATTTCCTGGAACAACGCGCGCTTGCGCCAGATCAGCCCGTCGTCGCTCTCCAGCATCACCGACTCGACCTTCCGGCCTTCGCCGCGCACGCCCACGGCGAACCCGATGTTGCGCCGGCCGCAGAGATACGCCTTGTCGTCGCACGCCGCCGCGCGCCAGATGTAATGCCCCAACGTCCCCTCGAGCATGACCGGGCTGTGCCACGTGGCGCCGTCGTCGGTCCACGCGGCGTAGCCGAGGTGCTTGTTCAGGTCGTAATCCTGCCGCGCGGGCGCCGTCGGCCCGCTGTACCATGTGCCGGTATAGACGAAGAGCTTCTCCTTGAAGACGAGGAAATGCGGGTCGCGCGTGTCGCGCAGTTCGACGTGGAACCGGTGCGCCTCCTCCCACGCCGCGCCGTCGCGGCTGCGGAGGATGATGATGGACGAAGTGGGGAAGACCATGTGCCCGTCCGGGCAGCTTCGGAACGCGAGATACATCCACCCGCGATACCGCACCAGGTCGGTGAACGCGTTGTGCTCGCCGTTGTGGAACGCCCGCCGCAGGTGGGTCACCGTCACCTTGGGCAGCGCGGCGGCATTCGTTTCCGCGGCGGGACCTGGGACGGCGGACAGCAGGACGGCCAGGGCGAGGACGATTCGATGATGATTCATGGCATTGCTCCCTTGCGTACATCTCTCGAACGGCAGCCCGCAGCCTGCGCCTTCCCGTCGCCGGATGCCACAAGAAAATCCCTGCCGTTACAGGCGGCGGATCGATTGAACTTTGGGGATGAAGTGAGGATGCGGTATGCTTTGATCCG
>CAZAAF010000062.1:0-12882 GCA_964482575.1 uncultured Verrucomicrobiota bacterium
GTGCTCAGCCGCACGGAGCCATTCCGGTCCCCTGCGGAAAAAATCACCTCGGCAGTCACCAGTTGCATGGAATCGAGCTGCCAGGTTTCGTTGTGCATCTGCCATGAATACTCGCGGCCGTTCCGCCGGGTTGTCCCGCGCGTGTTCTGCCCCCAGCTGCCCGTCAGCACGCTCTCGTTCAGCACCGCCTGCGCCACCCGGGACGCCTCGTCCTTGCGTTGCGCGGCCGAGCCGGTCTGGCTGGCAATGTGCAAGGCCTCCACCGCCACCGGAATGACCAGGGCCATGAAGAACAGGGCCGCCAGCACCTCGGCGAGCGTGAAACCCGCCTCGTGCCGACGCCCGCTAGCGGTTGTTGCTGACAATCTCATAGGTCAAACGATTGGCCGCTTGGGCCACCGACGCGGACGACCCATCCGAACACGCCAGCCGCAACGTCTGCGGGCTGGTGTCGTCGATGGTGCCATCGGGCAAAAAACGGATGGCCGGCAGTCGGCGGCCGGCGACGAGCACGAGCGTGGAACCGGGCGCCTCAATCGCCATGTTGTCGTCGAGGGTGAACTCCTGTGCTTTCGGGTCTGCTTTGTCTCCACCGCGGGGCGACGTCACCTGCTGCAACCCATAGGCACGCGCGGACGAGTCCACCCAGAGCAGCATCGGCATCCCTTCCGACACCGCGCGGCTCTGGCCCGCATGCGTCAGGGACAGCACGCGCACCACCTCCGAATTCAACGCGCGACCGCGAAAAAAATTCGAGAGCGCCGGCGCCGTGTAGGAGATCACAATCACCAGGATGGTCATCACCAGGATCAACTCGATCAGCGTGAAGCCGCGCGCCGGCGACCCCGGCCGCCGGTGCGACTTCAACATCCACGGGATGGGCACAACCCGGCTCATCGTTTCGTCCAGTTGCACACGTCGTCCTCGGTGCCGAGGCGGCCATCGGCGCCGGGGGAGGAAAGGTCGTAGAAACTCGGGTTGTGGCGGCCGGGAAACTCATAGACGTAGTCGTTGCCCCAGGGATCCTTGGGAATGCTGTCGCTCTGGAGATAGGGCCCGTGCCAGTTGACGCCGTCGCGCGGCTTCACAATCAGCTCCGTCAGGCCGTTGCGCCCGTTCGGGTAGTGGCCCATGTCCACCTCGTAGGCATCGAGCGCGGTCTTGAACGTGGAGATTTGCGTCTGCGCGGCCGTGACGCGGCCGCGTTCGGAAACGCCGGAGAATTTCGGCAACACAATCGCCGCCAGGATGCCCAGGATGACCAGCACCAGCATCAGTTCGACGAGGGTGAAACCGCGCTGGCAGCGGCCCAGGCGGCCGGTTCGATGGATTGGATGGTTCATACGATGTTGTCCTGATTATTTGATGTATTGCTGCAAGGTGAAAATCGGCAGCAGCATGCCGATGAAAATCGCGCCGATGAACCCCGCCACAAACAGCAGCATCATCGGCTCGGCGAACGCCACCACGGTCTTGAGCTGGCGGTCGAGGTCGCCTTCGGTGACGTTGGCGATGCGGACCAGCTCGCCATCCAGCCGGCCGCTCTCCTCGGCCACGGAGACCATTTCCAGCACCGATTTGGGAAACAGCCGCCGGCACTCCGCCAGGCTCTGGCCAAGCCGTCCGCCCTCCTGCACGCGCTCAATGGAGGTCGAAACGGCGTCCACGAGAATCTGGTTGCCGATGGACTTCTGCGCCACGCGCAGGCCCTGCACGAGCGGCACCCCGGCGCCCAGCAGCGTGCCGAGCATCCGGCAAAAACGCGCCATGGCGAACTGCGCCACCAGCGGTCCCACACCCGGCGAGCGCAGCACCAATCCCTCCCACACACGCCGGCCCTGCTCGGAGAGAAACCACGTCCGCAGCAGATACCCGCCGATGAATGTGCCGGCCAGGACAAACAGGCCGTACGACCGCGTGAATTCGCTGACGCTGATGATCACCTGGGTGATGGTCGGGAGGGCGCCACCAAAACTGACGAACAGTTTTTGGAATCGCGGGATGAAGAAAACCAGCAGGAACACCAGCACCGCCAGGGCGAGGGCCACCAGGATGCACGGATACAGCATCGCGCTCATGACCTTCGACCGCAATTCCTTCTCGCGCGTCTGGAAATCGGCGATCTGCGCCAGCACCACGTCCAAAAATCCGCCGGTCTCGCCCGCCTGGACCATGGCAACATAGACGCGCGGAAACACGTCCGGCGACTTCGCCATCGCATCGGCCAGCGACATGCCGTCAATGACCAGGTCGTGGACCTCCTTCCACTTCGCCGCCGCCGCGGGTGTGGAGGCCTCGGTAAAAAGAATCACCAGCGCGCGGCTCAACGCCACGCCGGCGGCCAGCAGGCTGGAGAGCAGCCGCGTGAAGTTTTCCAGCGCCTTGGCCGTGACCTTCTGCGTTTCGAACTTGAACGACCAACCTCCCGGCGCCGGCGCGGAGGCTGCAGGTTTTGCCTCGACGCTGTTCTCCACGAGCCGGACTGGGCGCAAACCGCGGCCTTCCATCTGGCGCAACGCATCGGGCCGGCCCGCGGCCTCCAGACGACCCTCGGTCATCGTGCCGTCCGCCTGCAGCGCCTTGTACTGGAATGTGGGCATGGGCATCAGGGCTGCGGCGCCGGTGTCGGTATCGGCTGGGTCGTGCGCTCGACTTCCTTGGCCGTCGTCACGCTCAAGACTTCGTCCACCGTCGTGATCCCGAGCCGGACCAGCCGCCACCCGTCCTCGGCCAGCGTCCGCATCCCCTTGCGGCGGGCGGCATCGCGAACCTGGTCGGTCGAGGCGTTCTTCAAGATCAATTCGCGGATCTCGTTGTCGGCATCCATCCACTCGAAGATTGCATGGCGGCCGTGGAATCCGGTGTTACGGCAGTGCCGGCAGCCGACGGACCGGTACACCACCGCGGACGGCGGCAGGCCGAGCCGCTCCTTGAAACTCTGGGCCGTGGGCGAACGATCCTCGTCCTTGCATTGGGGACAGAGCACGCGCACGAGCCGCTGGGCGAGCACCGCCTCGAGGGAGGAGGCCACCAGGTACGGTTCGACGCCCATGTCCACCAACCGCGTCAGTGCGCCGGGCGCGTCGTTGGTGTGCAGGGTCGAAAACACGAGGTGGCCGGTGAGGGACGCCTGCACGGCAATCTGCGCGGTCTCCTGGTCGCGGATTTCGCCGATCAGAAGCACGTCGGGGTCATGGCGCAGGATCGAGCGCAAGCCGCGCGCAAACGTCAGGCCGGCCTTTTCGGACACCTGGATCTGGTTGACGCCCTTGAGCTGGTATTCCACCGGGTCTTCGATGGTGATGATCTTGCGCACCGCATCGTTGATTTCGTTGAGCGCGGTGTACAGCGTGGAGGTCTTGCCGCTGCCGGTGGGGCCGGTGACCAGAATGATGCCGTGGGGCAGTTGCAGCACGCGCTGGAAACCGCTGTACTCGCGCGTTTCCATCCCCAGGTCCTTCATGCCGCGCAACGTGGAGTTCTGGCGGAGCAGACGCATGACCACCGCCTCGCCATGCAGGATGGGGATGACCGAAACGCGAATATCCACCTCGGCGGCGTCGATGCGGATCTTGATGCGGCCATCCTGCGGCAGCCGTTTCTCGGCGATGTTCAGATGACTCAGGATTTTGACGCGCGAGACGATGGCGGGTTGAAACCGCTTGAGCTGGGCCGGCACCGGGATGTCCTGCAACACGCCATCGATCCGGTACCGGATGCGGAATTCGTCCTCGAACGGCTCGAGGTGAATGTCCGAGGCGCGCAACTCGATGGCATCGCGCAGGACCTGGTTGACGAAGCGAATGATCGAGGCGTCATCCTCGGCGGCGTTGTCGAGGTTGGTGTCCTCGAGATTCTCGTCAACGACCTGAAGGCCCTTTTCCTGGTCGAGCGTGCCGATGGTATCCGCGCCCACCCCCAGGCGGCGCTTGATTTCGCGCTGAAGCGACTCGCTGGAGGCCAGCACCGGTTTAAGGTTGAGACCGGTCAGGGTCTTGAGCGCGTCGAGCCCCTGCGTGGCAAAAAGGCGGCTGGTGGCGATCTCGACGGTGCCGTTGACGCGTTTGAGCGGCAGCAGCTCCTCTTTCAGCAGAATCCGCGCCGGGAACAACGAAAGAAGCTGGCGATCGGGCTCCAAATCCTCGAGGGAGGTGAAGTCGATGCCGTACTCGCCGGCCAGCCATCGCAACACCTCTTCCTCACCCGCCGGCGGCGGCTGAACACGCCGCAGCGCCGCAGCATCCGCCACGGACAGTTGCCGGGCCGCCACCATGCGATCCAGCCACTGCGCCGACCCACTCTCAGAAGCGAGTGTTTCGCCCATATCGCCAGCTTCTCCGCGTTGAGTTGTTCGCTACGGCAGCAAGCCCAGCAACGTGGCCTGCGCCTCCTGGGTGGCGGTGAGCACCTTGCGAAGCTCTTCCTGCGCCGCGGCCAGTTTGGCTTCCTTCTCCTTCTTCGACTCGCGGAACTTGTCGAGCGCCGCCTTCACCTGCCCGGCCGGCGCCTTGTCATCAAGGGTCTTTTGAAGCGCCTCGGCCTCCGGGTTGGGCTGGCCAAAGAAGCTCGGCCGGCTCCCACGATCGCCGCCGGACCGGTTGGAATCGCCGCCACGGCTGCGGCCCATGCGCATGAAGCTCATGCGGCTGGACATGGCATCGCGGCCCGCCTCGATGACCTTGGTCACGAGCGGTTGCACGGCGCTCCAGTCCGCGTCCGAGAACGCCAGCTTCTCCTTGATATTATCAAGAATGCGCTGCTGGAACTGCGCGGGATCGAAGTTGCTGCGACTCGGACGATCCGAGCCACCTGACTTCGGAGCGCCCGGAGGCGTGCCACCGTCCGGCGGCGGCGGCGGCGGATTATTCTGGGCCAACAGGGTTCCCGCGCCCAAACCGAGCGCAACTGCAAGTCCACAACCAGCAAACAGATGTCGTACGTTCATTTTCACGGTCTCCCACTAACACGGATGTTGTTTGAGTTAGACTGATGGATTACGTGCCGCCACATCAACGGCACGCGGATCCGACATCTTGACCATGCAATGACAATGCCATCGTGACAGGGCCAGAAGTCTCGGGAAAACGGAGGATGGCCGCGCAAATCTTGCGCAGACAGGCCTGGTGTTGCGCAAAAGTTGCGCGCTTCAGGGGGCGTACAAACGGCCCGGCCAGGGAGAGGCGAATGCAGCGTGCGAGCTACCGCCCAAGGCCCGCTTTCAAGCGATGAAGTTGTTCGACGGACGCCGCGGCCATGAGTCCATCCTGGTAAATGCCGACATTGAACGTCATGGGCGCCTGATGGCGGTGACATGTCCGCACGAACGCGGTGAGTTCGTCGTCCGTGTAAAGCGGCTTCGGGATTTCCGTGTTTCGTTTTGTATGCACCCATCCCCGGAAATCCATGCAGGTCCAGCCAAACCACTGCAAACCGTTGCCGAGGTGGCGGCCCGCTGCGGGGGTCTTGAGATTGACCAATTCCCCGGCCCAATAATCCTGATGGGTCGTGTAAAGATAGGTCTGGGCCACGCCGGCGTTGTAGGTGACCAGCCGGTCTGGAAATCCCGCCTTGGCCGCCACGGTAAATTGTTCCCATGGAAACTGGAAACCGGTCATGTCCGTGGTCACGGAATTGTGCGGGCCCTTCGGATCCAGCGAGTAGGCACTGTCGAACCACCATGCCTTGATCTTCCCGCCATAATGCCGGCCCATCCAGTCCACGATCCCGGCCAGATTCCGGGCAAAAAGGGCCTTGTCCGGCCCGTCATAGCCAACCGCCTTCCGCCACTCAACATCGTCCTTGCCGTTGCACGAATGGTTCCAGTACACCAACAGCGGCAGGCCGTGCGCCGCGAGGGCATCCGCGAGTTCGCCAATCAAATCCCGCTGGCAGGTCCGCCCGGGCAGAAGACGGTCCACGACGGGGTTCGGTGCGGGCAGTTTTTGCAGGGCGTGAGCCGCGGTGAAGAGAACGTAATCGGCCCCGGCGTGACGCACCTGTTCCACAAACTCCTTCAGTTTGAAAGCGTCCACCGCCTGCTCGAACGGCAGCGGATCACCCTGCCGCGGCACGGTCTGGGCCGTCCAATGCACGCCAATCCCGAATCGGCATCGGGCCAGCCAGTCCGTGTTGGCCCGAACGTAGCCGCCGCTTTCGGCCGCGCGAAGCCCGAAAGCCTGTGTTCCCAATCCCGCCAGTACGAGGCGTGTAAATTCCCGACGATTCATGCAGCGTCCTTTCCCTCTCTGTCCGCGTCGCGGCGATGGTCGCGCGTGGACGCCCCCCGTTCAACTCAAAAGCTGCCGGTCGAGCGAGCGATACTGGATGGCTTCGCTGACGTGATGCGATTGGATGGTCTCGCTGCCGGCGAGGTCGGCGATGGTGCGGGACACTTTCAGGATGCGGTCATAGGCGCGGGCGCTGAAGTTGAGCTGGGCCATCGCCATCTGCAGCAACTGATGGCAGCTCTCATCGAGCTGGCAATGTTGCTTCAGCTCGCGCGGTCCCATGCGGGCATTGCAGAACACCTTCCGCCGGCCGGCAAAGCGTTTCGTTTGAACGGTGCGCCCGGTCAGGACGCGCTCGCGGATTTTGTCGCTCGGCTCGCCGACGGCCTCCGACGCCATGGCCTTGTAAGGCACGTTCGGCACCTCGACGTGAAGATCAATGCGGTCCAGCAGCGGCCCGGAAACACGTGACCGGTATCGCTGGATCGCCAACGGCCCGCAGCGGCATTCGCGGCGCGAGTCGCCATAGTAACCGCACGGGCAGGGGTTCATCGCCGCCACCAGCATGAATTCACTGGGGAACGTCATCGAACCAACGGCACGGGAAATCGTGACACGCCCCTCCTCCAACGGCTGGCGCAGCACTTCAAGGGTCTTGCGCTGGAACTCCGGCAGTTCGTCGAGAAACAGCACGCCATGATGCGCGAGGCTGACCTCGCCGGGTGTGGGATTGGCGCCGCCGCCGATGAGGCCCGCATCGCTGACGGTGTGGTGCGGCGAACGGAACGGCCGGGTCGCGACAAGCGACTGGCCGGGCGCAATGAGCCCCATGATGCTGTGGATGCGCGTGGTCTCCAACGCCTCCTCCAGCGAGAGGGGCGGCAGGATGGTGGCCATGCGTTTGGCCAGCATGCTCTTGCCGGTGCCGGGCGGACCGATCATCAGCATATTATATCCTATTTAACCTATAGTCGGATTTTCACCACTTTCGCTGGCCGCAAACCCTTTTTTGACGCTCAGGATGCCGAATGCGGCGATGAAACCGCCTCTCACCTCCGCAATGGACGGACAGCGAGGCAAGAATGCGGCTGGCGGAGCTTCTACGCCAGACGAAAGAGTATCACCCGGTCACCGCGGCCCAGACAACACTTGCCCCTTGTGAATCGCCCTTGTAGCATCCGTTCGATCTAGGAGCAATCATGAAGGAAATACATCCTCGTCTTTTCGTGGGCACTGAAAACGACTACGAATCTCAAGTGAAGGGGAAATCCGGTTGGTGGGTCGTCCATGCCTGCAAAGATCCGTATCATCGTCATCTGTTGGGCTATACCGGCCGCAGTGCCCCAAAAAACCATCCCGAATACCTGGTTGCACGAAGGGACAAAGAACTGTTTTTGAATCTCATTGATGCAACCGACCCCAACTACATTCCGAAAGAAATCATCGACGCAGCCTTGCAGTTTATTGATGAAGGAATGAAATCCGGAGAATGCGTGTTCATTCACTGCAACCTGGGTGAGTCGCGGTCGCCGTCCATCGGGTTGCTGTATTTAGCCGCTCGTGTGACGGGCAAACTCCCCACCGCAAGCTTGATGCAGGCAGAAGCACGCTTTCGAGAAATCTACCCTCCCTACAATCCCAAACCGGGGGTGCGGGGATTCGTGCAGCAACACTGGGCCGAGTATGTACCCGGACCAACGACATCGGCGAATGCTTGAACCAGTTCGACCAAGTGAAGCAAAAAACACCTCCCCGTTCAAAAGCCTAACCGCAAACCATCATTCCCTCGCCGCCCTTTTGGCCTTCGGACTGGTGACTCGCAATACACGTTGGAAACTGCCTGGGACAAAAAATGATGCGATTGACTCGATTGTTGCAACCGAATCGAGTTCAATATATACACCAGTGGTGCGAAATAATTCCAGTCCTTCGGCCATGAAGAATGACCGTCATGATCTCCCGCCAAGAACATTGCTCACCTACAGGGCGCAAGTCTTGACCACGATTACAGATTCTTGGCTGCGTCATAGCATTGCCATTTCGCATCTTGCAAGGCCTTGGGACGTAGAACCGCTCAGCAACGACCAACTCCGTTGCGGCCCCCTCGCCTTCGCGGCCGTCGCTGGAATGCGGGCCAAGGAAGCGTTGCAATTCTTTAAGAACGACCAGTGTAAATTGTGGACGAATCGCCGTGAAATGGAGTCCACGCTTCGTAAAGTCGGGTGGAAGTACACACGCATTCAAAAAGGTTGGCCGCGATATGGCCTGTGTTGTGTGCATTGGCGAGGCCCCTGGTCAAAACACAATTATCCTGCCGCAATATCACAGCACACCCATTGGGTTGCGGTCATTCAGGACTACGTTTTTGACGTAAACTGGCGAGGATGGTTGCCCAAAGACAATTGGGAAGATGTCGTAGTTGCAGATTTAATACGCCGGAATGACAACCGAGTGGAAGGGTGGGAACCACTCACAGCTTACGAAATAGGCGGCTAGGCTGCCGCGTTTGAAGATGTTGTGAGCAAGGCATCCGTGTTTGCAACCCGTCCAATTTGCGCGAGCAGTCTGCTGCGGTGCTTGTTGATATTATCCTGTAAATACTGGTCAAGCGGCGCACCGATGGGAGTTTCCAATGCTCGCCACTTCCACTTTCCTTCGCGATAATTCACCAGCATTTGCCTGTTCATTGTTTTGAGAAAGGGAGTCGCATCGATGATCGTAAACGAATGAGGGAAATATTTCCGCAGGTCGGCAAGCCTCGCCCCTCCAGCCAAAGCGAGTGGATGCAGCTGACGACCAAGGGATTGTTGTAATTGAACCAAGCCAGAAAAATACTTGTCACCAATCGTATGGTGGCTAGTTCCGGTTTGGAATTCGATGCATACGCAATTCATGTGATGCTGTTCGCGCAAAACGTCACACCACCTTTCCCAATCTCTCTTCGTCGTAGCGTTGAGATGTAAAACGGTCGCAATTCCCGCTTCTGACATTCTCTCCGCCACCCGAAAAATTCGCGACAGGTTGTAAAGAGAATTTGTTCGAGGCACGTCAATCATGAAGGAGTAGTTTGGGACTGTCATTCCAGACACACCAAGCTGCGCAATGCGCTGGAGGATATCAAACCTCGAATGGTTCTCCCAAAAATCTTCAATATAACGATCTTGACCGACTGACGTGACGAGAACACGGGTTTCGGGTGCCAAATGCATAGCTTTCCGCATTGACGCAGGAGAATCGTAACGAACGGTATAACGGCTCATTCGATCACGGCCCGCGATCTCGTAAAGAGGCACCGTTATCCAAGCTTCATTTAACTGATCACATCTCCTGCCTCCATGATTGATTTGTGGAATGTAAAGAGGGAGGTTTTCCGCAGAGAACTCGCTGAGTGGAAAATGAGGCGGCCGGCATATCCCTCCAACATCCTCAAACAGATCACCAAACACAAGGGGGTTCGATGGACACGCGCAGTCGCAGCCATGTTTCTTGCAATGGTTATCACATCTTTGAAAACAGCCTTTGTTATAATCATCTCCCTCAAGCCCGCCACACTCGTCTAGAAAACCACAAACGCTACAAGACGGAACGCGACATGGATTGACAGGAAAATGAAGTGTAGTCATGGAGTCCGCTTCAATGGTCGTTTTGGAGTAACAAGAAACACTCCACTGAGATCCGCGGGCTGTTCGAGAATTAGCGTTATAACGCCGCCGTAGCGGTGGTTGGCTTTCATCAAGGCGGTGAGTTTGACCGCATCCTCGGGCAACATGTTGCCGATAGCTTTCCCTCGCTGTGAAATCTGGACCTCACGCTCCGAGCACGCACGCCCAATAAGGCCAAGTCCTTCAGTCAATTGAGTGTCCTTATCAGCCAGCAGACAACGGTAATGCTGAACAAATTCATCGGGATTCAGACGTGAGAGCAGGTCTGCAACATCCAGTTCTTGGAATTTGGAACTGTCGCGCTTCTGAACGAATGCCTGACTTTTTTCGCGAATAAAATCTAAACCCATAATTTGATCATCCTCACTAGTGGTGAATAAACCCAAAACTTGCCACTTCGCCGGCGCGTGACCAGGCGCAGGAAGTAGAGATCAGCGAGTCGATTATTCCAGCCATTCACGGAGATGGCCTCGCTGCTTGTTTTGGCCAACTGAACAGCAGTACCCTCGCCGAGCTTGGTCAAGCCTTGCAAACTGGTAGCCAAGAACGAGTCCAGTGTTCCCAACAATTGCGCGGATTTCAGTCCATGTTTGGTTCGTTCAATCACATGGAGGATGGGAAGGTTCCTGGAGCGAAAAAAATCGTCAATCTCTCCAGCAACTTCAGCAGAACATCCTGTCACAACAGGATAGAGGGGCAGCGGACGAACGGCCCAAATATCGACACTGCCTCCGACGGCTTTGTGCTCAACCTCAGCCTGGCCACACAGCAAGACCCAATGCAAAGTCGCTCGAATGTAACTAGACGTGACACTGACCGCTTGACCGAGATCAAGAATGAAGAACGCCGGTTCAGCGGTTGGCCTGCACAAGTCAGGCATCAAAGGTGCTAGATGGCTTTGAGCAAGGCTGGCGCCATGCAAGTGCTGCGTCCGTGGCGACAATTCAATTGTCTTGAAATACATGTAGTAACTGAATCACTAAATCCAGTGATTGTCAAATACAAGTTATTGCTTTCTCTTCAACCGGCTGCCCGTCCAAGGCACAGCACACCGACATCTGAAATCCGCTCAACTCCGGAGAAGGAACTTCGCTTCCAATGCAACGAGTAGTTGTATCAGCAATCGTCATTGAAGCATTGTTCGTTCGCAACCGGATTCGACAATTGCGACTTGCAAGAGACCGGAATAGGAGACGAAAACCTTCGCCCCTCCCTTGGCCTGTACGTGAACTTGCTCCGTCTCTGACAACAGCCCGCAGCGCGTCACGAGCGGAAGCTAGATGCTGCCAAGCCGGTGACCGCTTCAGACTGGTCAGAAGCCCACATCCTATGTCAATTACGGCGAACGCCATGTAAGCCGCACTGACATGGTAGCCAACCAGTCCGGTAAACTCTTCACCCCCCTCCCGACTGTGCTGAACGACATTGTCTGACATCTCCGCGAGTGTCCCGGCTAGAGCATACGCGAACTCGCTGGGAAACCCACAATTTCTTAAAGACCGCACGAACCGCTCCTGAAAGAGCTGAAAAGGAAGACCTGTTTGATCCTCTATACATCGCAGCCTATGGAACTCCACTTCACGCGTGCCATGAATGTCACTCCCAAATCCCAGAGATGGTTGCCGTTCCCATTCCTCTATCAGCGCACACCATACCGGATCTTGTTTTTGGGCCTCATCCTTGATTTCGTCAAACACAATTGAAGCCGTTTTGATGTCCAAAGCAGTCGCCATCAACTCCATAGCCCCCACGAGGCTAACTGCACCAAATTGCTTAACCGCTATCGGTAGTGTCTTCTGTTCCAAAAAAAGACGACGGCAGGCATCGGCATTTCGGCTGTTCAGAACGTGTGCGTGCACCACTTTTTCAACTCCCACACGGATGTTGCCACAGAACCGCGCACATTCCAAGGCTCAAATACGGCGCAGAATATGGCGATATACAGACGTTTCATCGAGGCGGGAGGAGGGAGCGGAATGACAAGGGAATCGAGCAAAGCTCAAGGTGTCGCGCGTGGTCACAAATGGTCTGATGTGGGCAAACTCGTGGAGAGGCAAGTACCGCACATTTGCCGCTGAAGAAGTTGATTCAGATTCTGAGAGGAGCACTCAGTTGTGGTGGAATCAGTCCGATGCCGGCTTGCGTGGCGCTAGAAGAGCGCCAGTTCCGAGACGACTTCAATCGTTCGGGTATTTGGACGTTCAATATTTCGGCCGCGCTTCCTACAGATGTCCGTCGAGCTACGAGACCTATTTGCAGGCAATTAGCAGATCCCGCCAGAGTTGGCATGGGATTTTCTTCACTGGTAACTGAACTCAAAAGGCGATCGGAATTATGAGCGCAAACCAATACAGGAAGGCGGCCATCAACGTCGCGTTAATCGTTTTCTGGGCGGTTGCATCGGTTGCCCTAGCATCGGATAAAGCGGAATCACTAATTCCGTTCGATGACCTTGATGCAGCCGCCCGCGCCCGCATGAGCGAGGTTATCCCTGGTTACACGTTTTATCGAAAGGTGGTTCTGCAGCGCACGCAAGTTCATGCATGCACGGCAGTATTCGAATACATTGCTGATCACGTTGACGAAACCACCTCGGTAGCCCTGCCGCTCAAACTCGCCGAGTCCCGCAGCCGACGGTTGCCAAACGGGGCTTACTATGGCTCGAATGGCAAAGGCGCCGTCGGCTATCTCTGGCCGCTTTATGCCGCCCCAGGCAAGCGCGTGTACCTTGGTCAAGGCAGTGATCGCGAAGGCAAGAACGTCTCCGGCAAGGCCATTGTGGTGCTTCTCTACCACGAGACGAAACCTGGAAACCTTGAGCTAGAAGTGCACGCATTCGTGAAGGTCAATGGCTGGTTCAAAATGGTCCTGAGCAAGATTTTCCTGCCGCTGGCGGTGGGCACGGTGGACAAACGCTTCGGAGAAGTTCTTCACATCGGGGTGTCGGTGGCAGAAATAATCCAGTCCGATCCGAACAAGATACTGGCAACAAT
>CAZAAF010000063.1:0-3326 GCA_964482575.1 uncultured Verrucomicrobiota bacterium
GATGCTGGCGTTTGCCGGCTCGCGCGACGGGGACGGGCGGCAGCATTTGTTTTTTCACACCTACGCGCACCGCGACCTGGCGGCGCTGGCCGGCCGCGCGACTTGCAGGGATTTGCCGGCGCCGTTCCAAACCCTGCTGGGAACCGCCGCGAAATAAAGTTGCATTCCGCCGCCGGTTCTCGAGATTATCCGGTTTACTATGGACCGAGAGGAGCGATTTGGTGATTTGAAGCAGGCGTTTCGCGCGGTCACGCGCGATTCGGGGTGGTGGTGGAAGGTGCTGATCGGCGGGCCCCTGCTGTTTTGTCCGCTGACCTTCCTGATCCCGATGGGGTTTACGATGGAGGTGTTGCGGCGCGCCAAGACCCGCCCGGAGGCATTCATCCTGCCGGACTTTGGCGTGGGCCTGTGGGGACGTTACATCCGCGAGGGCGGCATCAAGTTCGTCATCGCGCTCGGGACGCTGCTCGCCCCGGCGCTCACCTGGCTGGGATTCACGTGGGCGGTGGCGCTGATCTTCCATCTGTCGGGCGCGGAACGCTGGCAGTATTTTTTTGAAACACTGCTGCCGCTGGCCCTGCCGGTGGCCTCATTCGTGACGCTGCCGTTTTGCGCGGTGGGCTGCTGCCGGTACCTGGACACGGGGCGTCTCGGGCCGGCGTTCGACTATGCCACTAACATCCGCATCTACTGCGAGGGTTTTTCCAACTTCTCCATCGGCGCGCTGGTGGTGCTGGGGATGACCGCCGTGGCGCAGACGTGGCTGTTCCCGCTGCCGTGGGGCGTGTTCTTCAGCATCTGCGTCGCGGATTGCTGGTTCGGGCCGATTTACAACGAGGCCGCCCAGCGGGTGAAGCGGCGGGACGACCAGGCGGCGGCGGAAAACGCCGGGTGAGCACGGCCTGAGCCCGTCCCCGGCCTTGCGGACGGTTATTTCGCCGCCGGCCGCGGCTTGAAGGCTTCGGCAAAACGGCGGAGGAACGCCTTGCGGGCCTTCTGAAATTCGGGGTCGGTCGGCGCGAGCCCGGTGATGAGCCGGGTGATCTGGGGAAACGCCAGCGGGAAAATGTTGAGGCCCGCCACGGCCAGCAACGCGTGCCGGGGATCGAGATCGGGCGCCAGCCGTCCCTCCTGCTGCAGCCGTTCCATCATGGCGATGCTGTTCTTGATGTTGGCCAGCCGTGTTTTTTCGTCAATCAGCAGGCCGCCGCCCGATTGCAACGCCTCCCACTGCAACAGGCGGATCCAGTTCAAGTCGCCGCAGGCGCGTTCAAACCAGAACGGCAGCGACTCGGTCAGGTCGGCGGGCGCCTGGGCGAGCCATCCCGCCCGCTCGGTCAGCTTGCGCTGGAGAATCGCGCGGAACAGGTCCTCCTTGTTGCCGAAATAATGGTACAGCATCCGCTTGTTGATGCGCGCCCGGCGGGCGATCCCGTCCACGCGCGCGCCGGCGAACCCCTTGTCGGCAAACTCCTCCATCGCCGCCGTCAGGATGCGTTCCTGGGCGCGCTCGGGGTCGCGCGTGATTTTCCGCGACCGGGGCGCGGCCTTTGACGATGAAATGGGTGATGCCATAAGTAACCATGTGGATACTAGATGCGCCTTTGCCGGCTGTCAAGCGACCGGGACGACAAGGGCCGGACGACCTTTTTTGCCTTTCCCCGCGGATGCACTACCGTAGGACAACCCAACACATAACGAGGACACCATCATGGCACGTATCGTCAAACGCACGACCGCCGCCCCGGTCAGCATCGATGGCCCGGCTGGAACGCCCGTCTGGATTTGCCAGTGCGGGCTCTCCAGGAACCAGCCGCGATGCGACGGCTCGCACAAGGCCGCACGCACCGAGGAGCCGGGCAAGCTCTACCAGTACGACGCCGCGGGCAATCGCCGGGAAATTGCCGACACCCTCGGGGACATCACCACAAGTTAGGTCGTCACGGGACCGTCCCGGTCGAAGAGTGCGACCGCCCGGCGCGCGGCAACGCGCGTGGTGTTTTCCTAGGCAGCCACGCTTTTTCTTGTCAGGAGCTTTCGGCCGGCCCGGGCGCTCCGGCCCCACCGGATTGTCGTCGGCAACGCGCGGCCTCGAAAGGATTCGGGGAAACCGCCCACTGTCTTCGGAGAACGCAACCCGTCGGGCGGACGGCTCCCGGGAATCCTGAAAGGATTCCATCCCTCAGCCCAGGGTTGGCCGGTTCTCCGGCCTACCCTGGGTAACATCCATCAATAATATCCCCAACCCTGAAAGCGGTTGAATTCAATCCGGCGTGGATGCAACCCCGGCGTGGTGAAATAAGTTTCCGTTGAACCCGGCACATTCCCTCAAACCAGCCACCACCAGACGGGGATGATATCCACCCGATTGGGCCGGCCGCCACCGCGCGTGGTCAGTCGAAGATGCGCTTGTGGGGATTGATGAAGCCCCAGCAGATGGCGCCGGCGAGGAAGAGGCTGCCCATCACATAGAGCGGCGCGTTCCAGTTGCCGCAATGCGCCAGCAGCCATGTCACCATCACGGGGCTGATCACGGAACTGAGCGCGCCGGAGGTGTTCATCGCCGCGCTGACGATGCCTGCGTGGTTGCCGCCGATGTCGAGGCAGGTGCTCCAAGACGCGCCGAGGGTGAACATACTTGCGGCCACCGCCACCGCAATCAGCGTCGCGGCCAGCATGGGCGGCTGCACGAGGCCCGCGAGGATCATGGCCGTGCCGGCCAGCACGTAGGCGCACGCCCCGAGGCCGCACCGGCCCACCCGCAGGCCGAACCGCCGGGTCAGCACGTCGGTGGTGACGCCGCCGAACAGGTCGCCCGCCACGCTCAGGATCAGTGGCAGGCCGGAGAAGAGGCCGAGTTGCATCGCGTCGAGGCCGTGCTTCTCCTTCAGGTACGTGGGCAGCCACGTGATGCAGAAATAAAAGGCGAAGCTGTTGGGGAAATACATGAGGCAGAGGGGCAGGGTGTTGCGGTGGCCGAGCAATTGTTTCCAGTACGCCCAGCCCTCGTGATGACTGCCGGCCGGGTCGCGCCCGGAGGTGATTTTTTCCAGCTCGGCCGCGCCCACCTGCGGGTGTTCGGCGGGATCGTTGCGGAACCAGCGGTGCCACACGACCGCCCATGCCACGCCCACCAGCCCGAAGAGCGCGAACACCGTCCGCCACTTCAGGTGCAAATCCTGCGTCAGCGCCACGACCGCCATGGGCGTCAGCCCGCCCGCCAGGTGCGCGCCGCTGAAGAAGATCCCCTGGATCGTGCCGCGCTCGGAGCGGGGGATCCATCGCGAGAAGGTCCGCGCCACGCTGGGCCAGGCGCCCGCCTCGCC
>CAZAAF010000063.1:3336-9360 GCA_964482575.1 uncultured Verrucomicrobiota bacterium
CGATGCCGAACAGGAAGCGCGTCGCCAGCAGCGACACGAAATTGAACGCCGCGGCCGTGAGCATGGTGAAGCTGGACCACCACAGCACGATCCGGGTCAGGACGTTGCGCGTGCCGCGCCGGTCGGCCCACCACGCCGTCGGGATTTCGAACAGCGCGTAGGCCAGCGCAAACGCGCTGTAAACCCAGCTCATCTGGTCCTTGTTCAGGCCCAGGTCCTTCATGATGTTCGGCGCCAGCGGGCCGATGCATGCCCGGTCCAGATACGTGACCGCCGCGAGCGCCACGGCCAGCGCCACCACCTTGTATCGGACATGCGACATCATGATGGGGTTCCTGTTCAGGCCTGGTCCACCCGGCTCAGCCGGTCGAACTGCCCGGCCAGAAAGTGACGGACGTTCTCCAGAGCCGCCTCCGCCATCCGGCGGTTGGCCTCGCGGGTGTTCGAGCCCGTGTGCGGCGTGAGCACCACATTCTCCAGCGTGCGCAGGTCCTTGCCGGGATGCACCGGCGCATACGGCTCGCACGCAAAAACATCCAGCGCCGCGCCCGCGAGCCGTTGGGACACGAGCGCCTCGTAAAGCGCCTCCTCATCGAGTACCGCGCCGCGGGCGGTGTTCACCAGCATCGCGCCGGGCCGGAGCCACGCCAGCCGGGTGGTGTTGATGAACCGCTGCGTGTCCGCGGTCACCGGCAGATGGACGCTGACAATGTCGCACGCGCGGAACATCGCCTCCACGTCGGGGGTGAACTGGTCCACCCCGAACCGGGCCGGCGGCTCGGCCGGCGTGTGCCGGCTGCACGCGATCACCTTCATGCCGAACCCATGGTGCGCGATGGACGCCACGCGGCGGCCGATGCCGCCCAGGCCGAGGACACCGAGGGTCTTGCCGTGGAGTTCCATGCCGGCCTCACAGGCGAACGTGCCCGCGCGCAACCGCGTCTCCTGCCGGACGATCTTCCGCGCCAGGCAGCCCATCATCCACAGCGTGTGCTCGGCGACGCTGATATCGAGCACGCCGGGGGTGTTGGTGACGAGGATGCCGTGCCGCCGCGCGAGGGGCTTCTGGATGCTGTCGTGGCCGACGCCGAAGCGGGCGATGATCGCGCCTTCCTTCCTCGCCAGCGCCTCGTACAACGGCCCGCGGTACGGCGACACGCCGACGATCACCGCGCGCGCGCGGCTCGCGGTCACCGCCTCGGCCAGCGCCGCCTCGTCCGCGGGTGCCGGCTGGCAGTCCACGTCCTTCGCGCTGCGAAAAATCTCCGCCGCTTTCGAGAACTCCAGTTCGGTGACGAGGATGGTTTCCATGATAGTGACGGGTGATTGGCAACTGGTAACTGGTGGTTGGAGATTGGAGATTGGAGTTGCTGCCACTTGATTGCCGATTACCAGTTCCCTTTTCCAAATTACTGCTTCGCCTTCAACATCGTCTTGCAGCCTTCGCGGATGAACGAGGTGTCGATGCCGCACGGCACGAACAGGAATCCCTGCTTGAGGCGGCGGGAGACATCGTCCGGGTCCACCGGCGCGACGTGGATGCCGGGCGCGACCTTGTGGCGGTGGCAGGCGGCGAGGATCACTTCCTGCGCGGCGAGCACGTCGGGATGCTGCAACTGGCCGGGAATGCCCATCGAGGCCGAGAGATCGTACGGCCCGACCAGGATCGCATCGAGGCCCGGTGTCGCGAGAATCTCGTCCACGTGTTTGACGGCGTCGACGTGTTCGATCATCGCCACGACCAGCACGTTGCGGTTGTGGTTCTTGTAATACTCGGCGAAATGCTTGCCGAACCCGGTGGCCCGGCAGAGGGCCGCGCCCCGGATGCCCTCGGGCGGATACTTGGCGATGGCCACGGTCTGCGCCGCCTCGGCGGGGGTGTTCACCGACGGCACGATGATGCCCGCGGCGCCCATGTCGAGCACCTGCTTGGCCACCACCATGTCGCAGGCCGGCAGCCGCGCAATCAGGTCGCAGCCGGTGCCCTTGACGGCGAGCGCCATCTGGTAGAACGTCTCGGCGTTGATCGGCGTGTGCTCCATGTCGGCGACGAGAAAATCGAAGCCTTCCCCCGCCATGATTTCCACGACCGCGGGATTTCCGGTCATGACCCAGCCGCCGATGACGGGCTGGCCTTTGAGAATCTTCTCTTTGGTGTTGCTCATAATGTCCTTTGTGCCAGTTAGGGGCGTCCGGCGTCCACTGCAATTCCATCCGCAGGGATTTCCACCACGCCCCAGGTCTCGATCCGCGGCAGTGTCAGCCGGATGCAGTCCTTGTGGTGCTCGGGTTTCAGGGAAACGGGTTTGCAGCCGGGCTGGAGCCAGGTGGCCGTGGCGCACGGACCCCAACGCGACGGTTGCCGCAGGGTCAGGGTCACGTTCCGGTACGCTTCGGCTCGCTCACCGTCCGGCGCCAGGTTCCAGTTGACCAGATGGATCGCCGCCGTCTTGCGGGCGCGATTCACCCGCGGAAACGCGTACACGCCCTCCGGCGCCTCGACGCGCAACAGTTGCAGGTCGCGCAGCCGCGCGATGGTCGCCAGGTCGGCGCCGGGGGGGACGAAACGGACCAGGCCCGAGTCGCGGGCGGCCCGGAGGGTCTTCTGGTCCTCCTCGCCGAAGGAATCCACCGGGCTGAATTCCACCACCACGCGCGCGGCTCGCAGGTCGGCAGCCCGCACCGGCACGCGGGCGTACTGGCGGGCGCCGAGGAGGAGGTGGAAGGGGATCTGCTGCTGGGCAAGTTGCCGGCAGAACCCGGACAGGGAGCCTTTGCCCGGCGCGTCGGCATTGGCCAGCACGGCGAGTTCGGCGGCCGGTTCATGGTCGTCGAACAGCGCCTTGTGCTCGTGGATGAAATCGTAGAGGTCGCCGTATTGCTCCCGGGTGCCGAAGTACCGCGGCTGGATGCCCGTCGCGTCGCTGCCCATGTAGATGTCCCAGGGCACGAGATGCCACTGGCCCAGCGCGTAGGCCGTGGCGATGGCCGCGCGCGTGCGGGCCGTGCTGCGGGGGATGGGCGAGACCACCTGCGACAGGCCGAACGCCTCCGCCGCCTTCGCGGCGAAAAGGTACTCGCTCTCCGTCTGATAGTCGGCGTTCTGCGACGACTCGCCGACCAGGAAATCCACCACGTCCACGCCGCAGAGGTTGTGCTGGGGATGGAGCTGGAGGAGCAGGGCATTGACCGAGATGGGGATGTATTTCGACGGCGACTTTTCATCCAGCCGGCGGCGGAACTCGCGGAAGAGGTTCCGCATGCTCTCGACCTGGAAGTTGGTGAACAGCGGCGTCAACGGCAGCGGGCGGAACTTTTCCCGGTAGGTTGCGGCGTCCGGTATGCCGTGGCTCTTCAGGTGCTCGCGGTAGTCGAATGTCGCAATGTCGGTGATACCGAGCTTGCGCAGCTCCTCCGGCGTGCAGCGTGTCCGGAGCCACTCCCGGAATCCCGCGCGGCAGTGCTCGCAGAAGCAGGCGGCGCCGGTGGTCACCCAGCTCGCGTTCATGGCCCAGTCGTCCACGTGCAGCATGTCCACGCCGGCGTCCAGATGGCGCTGGACGGCTTCGAAGAACAGCCGGCGGAAGGCGGGATGGTTGCAGCAGCCCGTGAACGTCTTCGGCCCGAAGGTCACCATCCATGACGGCGTGTTCTTGTTGCCGTCGAGGTCCTCGTGCCGGCCCGAGGGATCGCCCTGCGCCGACCGGTTGGTTGTCGAATGCTCGGCGCCCTGCAGGCCGTTCAGCGTGCCCTCGTACGCGATGCCCCGGCCCTGGACCTGGCGGATGAAGTTCGTTCCTGTGCCGTACACCCAGAGGCAGTGCGTGGTGTGGAACGATTCCATCACGGCCGCCGCCTCCGCCCGCTTCTGCCAGCGCACGGAGAACGGGATGTCCGAATGCTTCAACTGGAACCGGTGCGTGTTCGCCGCCGGGCGCGCCAGCTCAAACACCGCCGCCCTGCGTACCGGTTTCGCGCCGGCCACGTCGGCCTCGAAAATCCGGCGGACGGCGTTCTCATCGAGCGCTTCGCCGAAGATGCGGACGCGGTCCATCCAGCCGTTGAACGGACGGATGCCGCCGAACGTGCCGAGCCGCACCTCGCCGCGCGCGGCAGCCTTCTGTTCGGTACGCGGCTTTTCGCCGCAGGCCACCAGCGGCTGGCCGAGCCCGCCGATGTAGGCCCGCACCCGGTCCGGCCCGACGACGACCGCCGTGAACCGCCACCGGTCCTCCATTTTGTCCCGCGACTTGCCGGAGAGTTCGTAGGTGACCTTCGCCGCGCCCAGGCCCAGCCCCAGCGACACACCGCCCGCGGACGGCAGCAGGTCCCACGCGTTGTCCTTGGACACCAGCCGCGCGCTGGGGCCCTGCACGAGCGGATTCTGGCGCGACCAGAGCATGAGGGTGAACGACTCCAGCCTGTCCAGCGCCTCATGCCGGAAGATTACCGTGCCGCCGGCCGGTGGTTCCTGCACGCCCGTGCCGCCGTGGCGCGACGCGGCCGTCAGGTCCAGGCAGCGGCCGAACGGCCCCCCGTCGAAACCGGGATCCTCGCCGGCGGCGTAGGTCTTGAACGTCCCCGCGCCGGCGAGTGTCCCGGTGTTCTTCAACCCTTCGTCGAAATCAAAAGCCACCAGCGGCCGGCTGTCGGCGAGGACGGCAGGACCGCACAGGCACAGCGTCAGCAAAATCCAGGTCAGGCGGGACATGTGGGGTTGCTCCTTTTCAGTTTGAGGGACGTTCATCGGTCAGGGGTACCGGCCCAGCTCGTGACAGGCGCGGACCATCGCCACGAAATTCTCCGCGCGGCAGGACGAGTGGATGCTGTTGGACGAGCAGAGGATGTAGCCGCCGCCGGGCGCGGCGTCGGCGATGGCCTGGCGCACCGCCTCGCGCACCTGGTCTGGCGTGCCGTGCGGCAACAGGCGCGCGCAGTCGATGTTCCCGGTCAGGCAGACCCTGTCGCCGGCGAGCTGCTTCACCTTTTTCAACTCCATGCCCGCCACCGGCTCGATGGGGTTGATGCCGTCGGGGCCGGCGGAGACGATCATGTCGAGCAGCGGATACAGGTCGCCGTCGGAGTGCTTGATGCAGAGCGCGCCCTCGTCGTGGATCATCGTGATCATCCGTTTCAGCGGCGGCAGGACGAACCGGCGGAACATCTCCGGGCTCATCATCGGGCCGTGGTTGCCCGCGTAATCGTCGCCGAGGATGATGACCGCCGCGCCGGCGCGAATGGCGCGCTGGACGATGCGCATGTTGCAGCGCAGCACCTTCTCCATCGTCACCTCGACCAGCTCCGGCTCGGCGATGAAGTTCATCAGCAGGGTGTCGAGGCCTGTGAGGTAGGCCGACCACATGAAGGCGGCACGGTGGTGGAAGCAGATGGCGCGTTTGCCCTTGTAGCGCGTGACGAGGTCGGGCAGCTTGCCGAGCCGGTGCGGCGCGTCGGGATCGGGCGGCGTGTAGGCGCGTGCGTCCTCCAGTGTCTCGATGGGGCCGCGCAACGGATGCGCTACCGCCTCGGGACCGGGCAGGTAGCTCACGCCCCATTCGTCGGTGTAGGAGCCGTCGGCGTTGTCGCGCACTTTCAGGAAAGACGCCCCGCAGCCGACGCCGTCCATGTCGAGCCGGTCCATGCAGTCGGCCACATCGTGGCATCCCGGCACGGCGGCGCGGGCGACTTTTTCATCCACGACAAATTCCAGCACCGGCACGCGGTCGGGCTGGCCGAGTTTCAGGGCGGTACGGACGCGTTCGACGGAGTTCATATCCATGGATGAAAGGGCAGGGTGGGGTGCTGGGCCTTGTGGACGGTTACTTCAACGGCTCCCAGATTTTTGAATCCAGTTCGTCTTCGCCGATGGCGCCTTCCCAGCCGGGCTTTTTCCAGGCGCGGACGTAATCCACCCGGAACGTGGACGGCAGGTCTTCATCCTTGGGCAGGCCAAACCAGTTCGGCATCGTTTCGGAATCGAAGATCAGGCGCATGGGCTGATGACAGTGCGTGTTGGGCATTGAC
>CAZAAF010000063.1:9370-12735 GCA_964482575.1 uncultured Verrucomicrobiota bacterium
GGTACTGCACTCCTCGCGGGTGCCGCATTCCATGCCGTCCACGTGATAGACGAGTTGTTGCGGCGACCATTCCAGCCCGTACACATGGAAGCCGTCCGCGAACCGCCACGGGGCCTGCCAGACACCGCCGGTGTTCCAGTGGTCGTCCTTGCCATCCTCGCGGAAGACGTGGGCATTCATGTTGTAGGCCTGCTCGCGGCCCGGCGCTTTCCCGCCGATCTCGAAGACATCGATCTCGATGCGCCACGTCCTGGCACCGCCGGCAAACCAGAACGAACTGGACCCCGCGGAGTTCATCGGACGCGCCTTGATTTCAAAATAGCCGTAGCGCGTGTAACGGAGGGTCTCCAGGATGGCCGAGGTGTAGTCGTGAAACTGAGGGTCCTGTTTCATCTCCGGCACGGTTTCCTTGCGCATCGTCAGGACCAGACAGCCGTTGTCCAGCGTCACATTGGAACTGCGGAACAATCCCGGCGGACGCCCCTTCCACTTGCGCATCGGTTCCCATTTCCGGGTGTCCAGCGCGGGACCGTTGAACTCGTCGCTGAACGGCTCGAAGAAAATCCATCCGCCCCGGTTCTGTTGATCCGCCAGTGGCAGGGACGAATGGACGGGCTCCGGTGTCGGACCAAGCGGGCCGGTGCGCGTCCAGCCGGAGTCCTTCCGGTCCACCGTCGCGCCCCATTTGGCCGCCAGATAGTCCGTCACCTCCCGCAGCGCGCCTTCGCTGAGAAACCCGCGGTCGTACACCAGCACCTCCGCAAGGTCCCCCCGGAAACCGTGGAGAGCCGCGGCGGAGCCGGCACCGATGCCGATGCCAATGCCGATCCGGCCGGGTGCGATCCCGTCCTTGGATATCACTTTGACACTGGGGGCATACGCGCCGGATTGGGCCTCGCCGGTAAGACACAGATTGGGCGGTTTGTTGTCCGCCACGGTGCCCGAGCGAATGGAGACGAGCCGTTGCCAGCCCTCGCCGCCCGCTTGGGCGGCCAGCCGGCGGGAGACGACGAAGGCCGTGATGGGCCCGCTCTCTTTCGCCACGGGTGGCATCGTGAATCCATCGCAGCCTGCCAGACGAACCGCCGGGCGCCCGTTGAAATCCCGCTCCACCAGCACCGGTTTGCCCGTCGCGGTGGCGTCATGGCCCGCCCCGGACTTGTCCCGCCAGCGAGTGATCGCGTTGTCCTGAACTTCCAGCGTGCCGGCATCGCTCGCATCCAGCCAGAGACGCAGTCCCTCGCGTGCGGGAGCGCTAAGAACCGGTTCGGCGGCGTGCAGCCCCGCCGGCGACGCGAGCAGCAGGGCGGTGAGGAGAAAAACCGGGTGTCTCATGGTTCTATTCTACCACGATGGAATCCAGCTTCAGCCGCACGTCGTTGGAGGGCGTCATGCCCATCGGCCACGCGGGCGCGACGTAGAGGCCGCCAAAACAAATCTTGCGCAGCAGCGGCTTCTTCAGAAACTGCGCGGGCGATTGGTTGACCGAGACGGAGACGCCCTCGGCGGTCAGGACGATCTCAAAATGGTTCCATGCCTTCATCTTGAACGACGCGAGATCGGTCCACTTGTTGCCGCCCGCAGCCAGTTGGAACACGTCCGTCTTGGTTTCGGCGTTGTAGAAGGCGCGGATCGTGGTGCCGCCGCGCGTCTTGCCGCCCAGCGTCAACACGGGCCAATCGCCGCCGTTGTACCGGTTCACGTTCAGGTCGAACGCCAGCCGCAGCTTCGGCTGCCGCGTCAGTTTCTCCGTCAGCGCCAGGCCGAGGCTCGACTGGCGCTGGCCGAACCGGGCGATGCCGTCCTCGATCTTCAATCCCGGCCGGCCCTCGCGCGGCAGCAGGAACGGGCGCGTGAAATCCGGCAGCGGTTCGATCACGCTGCTGTGGATGCCACCGGGATAGGTGTAGGCGACGTAGAGCTTCCCATTGTCCACAAACCCGTTCGGGTAGAACGCCGTCCCGCCCTGCGGCTGGATGACCGGCCCGGGCAGCAGCAGGTCCGGCTCGCACACCGGCGAGCAGTAGAGCGCGAGGAAATAACGGTCGTGGCTGATGCGTTCCGGCATGCGCACGTTGTTGTCGTTCATCACCATCAACAGACTGTCCTTCTGTAGCGGCGGTCTCTGACCGCCGGTCGAATCAACCACCGCCGACGGCAGACCGCCGCTGCCGTTGGCGCTGACGCCGGAGATGGCGTAGTTGCGCGAGCAGATCGTGTCCACCTCGACCGGCCGCGCATGGGTCCACGTCTTGCCCGCATCGGCGCTGGTGGCGTAGAGCAGCATCCGGTGCGGTTTCTCGGCGCGCTCGGGATTGTCCTGCGCGGTGGAATTGCGGATGAGCAGGCCGATTTTCCCGTCGGCCTGTTCGAAGAGCATCGGTTCCCAGAGCGTGATCGTCTCGCCGCCGAACTCCGCCGGTTTCTCGCCGGCCTGTGTCCACGTCACCGCCTCGATGGGATCGCTCCAGCTCCAGGTCTTGCCTCCGTCCTCGCTCCGCAGCACGCCTGCATACCGGGTGTGGCCGACGATGGCGCGCGGCGTGTCCGTGCACGGCAGACTGCACGGGAACAGCATCACGCCCTTGGACGTCAGCAGACCGTGGTTGGTGGGGAAACCGCACACCTTCCCCTGAAGCGCGGCGGGCGCGTTGGGAACCTCGAGGTTCTCCCACCGCCGGCCGTCCTTCGAGGTCGCCACGAACACCCGCCGCGCCACGAAGTCGCTCCACGAGCAGAACAGCGTCTCATCCTTCCAGTTGATGAAATTGGGCTGCCACTGGTTGTCCGACTCGACGGGGTTCTTCGCGCCGGCCTCGGCGGTGAACATCCGGACCGGCTTGGACCAGTGCTCGAAATCATCGCTGACACTGAGGAAGTTGTACTGGCCGGGCTTGTCCTCGCCGCGCGCCTCGTTGGCGTTCCAGCCCGCGAAGAACTTCCCCTTGAACTTCACGATGTCCACGTCGTGGTTGTACTTCAACGCCGGCGTCGCCGCGGGATGATAATAATAAATGTCCGCCAGCGTCACCTTCGGCTGGTACACCGGCAGGGCGGCGGACGGCGCCCCCGCCGCAAACCACGCGTTGGCGATCTTCCGGCCGAGCAGGAAAAACTTCCGCTCCGGATACCAGAGCACCGGCTGGCCGTGCCGCACGGTGAAGCTGGAGTAGAGGGCCAGGTCCAGCCGTCCGTTGGTCCCCGGCTTGCCGAGCGAAGTCCCGTCGTGGTCCATGAAGAACTTCGGCTCATCAAACCAGACAGGCTGGTCGGCGCCGGGACGGAATCGGCCCGCCACAAGATAGATCGGGCGGCGATGGAATCCGCTGTCGGTCGGGCCGTAGCCTTGGTAGTGGCCGTCGTGG
>CAZAAF010000064.1:0-12718 GCA_964482575.1 uncultured Verrucomicrobiota bacterium
CGTCTCCCGCTCCAGCGACACCGGCCGGACCGTCGGGATGCTTTCCAGCAACGCCCGCCCCAGCAGGTAAATCCCCGCGTTGATCCAGCCCGGCCCGGTGGACGCGCCTTTCTCCACAAAACTCGTGACCGCCCCGGCCGCGTCAAAGCTCACCCGGCCGCTTTGGCGCGTGTCGGGCACTTCCCGGATGACCACCGAACTGGCGGCCTGGCGCTCCTGATGCGTCCGCCAGAAAGCTGCCAGGTCCGTCTGGCAAAACGAGTCGCCGTTCAACGCCAGCACGGGATCGGATTCGAACAGCGGCAGCGCATGGCGCAATGCCCCGGCGGTGCCCAGCGGGCTTTGTTCGGGGGAGTACTGCAGGCTCATGCCGCGATACTCGCGACCCGCAATCCCGGCCACCTGATCGGCCTTGTACCCGGTGCAGATGACCACGCGGCGCAGGCCCGCCTCCACCAGTTGGTCCAGCAACCGCATCAAAAACGGCCGGCCGGCCACCGATGCCACGACCTTCTGGCGGTCGGACACCACGGCCCGCAGGCGCGTGCCCTGGCCCCCGCCGAGAATGGCGGCTGTGAGCGTTTGGAGACCGTCAGACATTCGAAAACTGTTGGCGGCGGATCACCTGGTAGGCCTTCAGCAATTCGCGCAGGCCGGCGTCGAGACCGACCGCGGGCTTAAAGCCGGTGGCCTCAATGCGGGCGTTGCTGACAATGTAGTTGCGCTGGTCCGGATCCTTGCCCAGTTCGGAAATCGGGAACGTGAAGCGCGGCACATGCCGCTGAATCGCTTGGCACAGCTCCAGTTTGCTGAGGTTGGCTTCGCTGAGACCGACGTTGTAAGGACGGCCCTTCATCGTCTCGTAGTTCTTCAGCGAATGCATGAACGCCGCCGCCGCATCCTGCACGTGCAGGTAGTTGCGCTTGAAGTGCGCCTCGAACAGCACCACGAAGCCGTCGTTGACCGCGCGGTAGGTGAAATCGTTCACCAGCAGGTCCAGCCGCATCCGCGGGCTGGCGCCGAACACCGTCGCAAACCGGAACGTCAGGCAGCCGTGTTCCAGTGCGTAGCTCTCCGCCTCCACCTTCAACTGCCCGTACAGCGACACTGGCCGCAGCGGCGTTTCCTCGTCACACTCGATGCCCGTCTGGCCGATTCCGTAACCGCTGTTGGTGCAGGGGTAAATCAGCATCTGCCGGGGACTTTTCATGTCCACGATGGCCTTGATAACGTCGCGGTTGATCGCCGTCGCCGCAATCGGGTCGCGGGCGCAAAGCGGCGCGCCCGTCAGGCAGGCCAGCGGGAGGATGGCGTCGGCCTTGGACACAAGGTCCTTCAGCAACCGCGCGTCCCGCACGTCGCCGCGGAGGATCGTCAGCCGCGGATTGCAACAACACTCCAGCAGTGGTGTCTGCTGGTAGATAAAACTGTCGAGAACCGTCACCTCATGCCCCTCGCCGAGCAATTTCGGCACGAGGATGGACCCGATATAACCCGCACCGCCAGTGACCAGAATTTTCATAATCAGTCGTCTCAAAAAACCGCCCTCCGGCCCGGGACACGCCGCGCCGCGCGGTCAATCCGGTGAACCTAATGAATCCGGCGCGCCGGAATCAAGGGATTTCCCGTGAATTCTAAGGTTGAAGCCACGGATACATCCAGACAGTTTTATTGTCCCATCGGCATTCAGCTCGTGGCTTCTTCGGTCTTGGCAACGCGTTGACCGAGTGGCGACACTCGACTAGCCTTCGCTTGTGAGGCTAACGGCGACCATTCTTACAATTCTGGTGTTGGGCGCGACGCTTGCGGGGGCGGGCGAGAAAACATCCCCTGCGCCGACCGCCACCGGGACGAATGTCTGGACCCGCTTGTTCGACGGCAAGAGCCTCAACGGATGGACGCGGACGGACTTCTCTACGCTCGGTGATGTGCATGTGGAAAACCTGTTTCGCGGCGGACCGGGCGCAATCCTAGTGGCACTGGCCGAGGAGTTGAACGGCGTTACTTGCACGCGGCCAGTGCCGAAGACAAATTATGAGGTTAGCCTGGATGCAATGCGGCTTGGCGGCCATGACTTTTTCTGCGGGCTGACGTTTCCGGTGAACGATGCGGCGGCCACGTTCGTGGTCGGCGGCTGGAGCGGGTCGGTGGTGGGGATTTCGTGCATTGACGGCGCGGACGCGTCGGAGAACGAGACAACGCGGCTCATGGATTTTGACCAAGACCGTTGGTATCGTATTCGCGTTCGTGTAACACCCTCCAAAATCAAGTGTTGGGTCGATGATTGGAAGGTCGTGGACTTGATGCTGGCCGGCCACAAAATCAGCCTCCGACCCGGCGAAATCGAGCGTTCGCTGCCGTTCGGGCTGGCGGCGTGGCATACCCGCGCGGCGTGGCGGGAGATCAAGCTGCGGCGGCTGCAACCCGAACCGGGCAAGTAGGGATGTCCTTGCGTTGGTGTACCGACTTCAGCCGGCTGATCCTTGTTCAACGGACCGCCTGAAGGCGTTTCTCCCGCCCTGCCGTTGCGTTGACGGCGGCGGCTTCCTTCACTATCCTGCCGCCGTCTCGAGGAGAACATCATGACAGCAACCCTTGAACGGATCTTCCAGTTGCGCGAGCGAGGCACGACGGTGCGGCGGGAATGCCTGGCGGGCACGACGACGTTCCTGACGATGGCCTATATCCTGTTCGTCCAGCCGATCGTGCTGGCGAAGACGGGGATGGACCACGACGCGGTGCTGATTGCCACGGCAGTGGGCAGCGCGTTCGCGATGCTGGTGATGGCGTTTTATGCGAACTACCCGATCGCGCTCGCGCCGGCGATGGGCCACAACTTTTTCTTTGCCTACACCGTCTGCCTCGCGATGCACATCCCTTGGCAGGTGGCGCTCGGCGCGAATCTCATCTCCAGCCTGCTGTTCATGGCGCTGGCGACGGTGAAGTTCCGCGAGCGGATCATGGACGCGATTCCCGACAGCCTCAAGCACGCCATCGCAGCGGGCATCGGGCTGCTCATCGCCTTCATCGGATTGGAATGGGCGGGTATCGTCGTGGCGAAACCCGGCACGTACGTGGGGCTGGGCGCGCTCAAGATGCCGACGGCGCTGCTGTCGCTGACCGGGCTGGCGGTTACCGCCGTGCTGTACGCACGCAAGGTTCGCAGTGCCATCCTGCTGGGCATCCTGACGACCCTGGTGATCGGGTTGGTGTGCGGGCAGGTGAAGTTCCACGGTGTCCTCGGCGTGCCGCATCCGCAACAATCGGCCATCCTCCAACTCAATCCCCTCGGCGCGTTGAAGCTCGGTTTCGGCAGCATCGTGTTCACGTTCTTCCTGCTCGCGTTGTTCGACACGGTTGGCACGCTCATCGGCGTGTCGCAACAGGCGGGTTTCATGCGCAACGGCCAGTTGCCCAACGCCGGCCGTGCGTTGCTCTCCGACGCCGTCGGCACCGTGGCGGGCACGCTGCTCGGTACCTCGACCATCTCCGCCTACATCGAGAGCGCCGCGGGCGTGTCGGCCGGGGCACGCACCGGGCTGGCGAACGTCGCCACGGCCGCGTTGTTCCTGTTGTCGCTGGTATTTGCGCCGCTGATCGCGATGGTCGGCGCGGGCGTGACCGTCGGTGACACCACGCTTTATCCGGTGACCGCGCCGGCGCTTATCGTCGTGGGCTTCCTGATGGCGAAAAACCTCCTCCTCATCCCGTGGCGCGAGCCGACGGAGGCGTTGCCGGCGTTTCTGACGTTGATCGGTATTCCGCTGGCGTTCAGCATCGTGGACGGCATCGCGCTCGGGTTCATCGGCTACGTGATCATGAAGTTCTTCACCGGCAAGCGGCACGAAATCTCGTGGATCTCGCTCGCCATTGCCATCGCGTTCGTCATCCACTTCGCGCTGTGAGGATGCGGAGTCGGAAACGTCCGACAACGATGTCCGACACTACGGGCCAACGCCAACCGCCGTGAGATCGGTTTCCGGGGCGTTGCCGACGCGGAGCGTGCCTTCAATTTGCGCGGACGCCTGCGGCATCGCGGGCACCGGGCTGCCCGGAGTCCCGGGCGGCAGGACTACCAGGCCGGGCTCGGGGGCGGAGGCTTTTCTCGCCACCATCTGGCCGGCTTCGTTGACGGATTCCCGCGTGACCGGCGCGGACGGGGCCGTGGAGATGTTGCTGCCCCGCGCGGCCATGGAATCAAACCGCAGCCGTCCGCCGGTGGCAGCCGGGCCGTAGGCGAGTTCGCCATCCGCGGGCGACGTGATCACGCCGTTGACGACGACACGCTGGTTGACGCTGCGGTTCATGCCGCTGGCGGTAAAGTAAAGAGACTGGGGCGATGCGGCGGCCCGTCCGCGCTGGCTGCTGGCATCCTGTTCTCTCCAGACAAATTCTCCGCCCTGGGTCATGACGGTCCCGGACAGCCGCGAGCGGGAAGCGCCGCCCCGGGCGCGCGAGACCCGGCGTCCCTCCACGATCTGCTGCTGCGTGGAGTCCGCCACCTGAATCCGACCCTCGTAAACCGAGCCATCTGCATCTGTGATGACCACACGGTCGCCGGTCTGCTCCAGTTGGAACGTGGCCATCACTTGCGACGAGGGCGATGCCGACGGACGCGATTCCGTTTCCTTCCCCACCGCCGGACTCTCCTCCACGACCTGGGCGAAATGGAGTTTTTGGGACAGGGATGTCGTGCCGGAAACCGCCGCGGTAATCGCACGCGTGGACTCGGATCGCTCGGCCTTGGCCACGTCGGTGGGGGCGGGCGTGGCCGGGGCTTCGGCGGGCGTGGGCATCATGTTGGAGACGCCCGCGGTGATGACGCGCTTGGGTTCAGGCTGCCGTGTTTCGACGGCGGTGGGTGCGGGCATGGTCGGGGCTTGCGCGGGTGCGATGGCCGGTGGCTTGGGCGCAGCGGTTGTCGCGGCGAACTTCAATTCGGCCGACGACTTTTCGGCCGGAGCCGACTTGGCCGACTGAGCAAGACTGGGCGCGGCCGGTGTGGCGACCGGTGCGGGCATCGCCGCGGGCGGTTCAGCCGCCGGCACTTTGGTGTTGGTCAAAACAATGCTGTCCGCTGCGGCTTTCGCCGGAGCGGCTTTCGAGGCGACCATGACGTCCTTGAAATGCTGAGGCGCCTTCATCCTCCCGGTTTCAGCTTCGACCGTTCCCTGTCTCCCGCCGCCGGCGGCCTGTTGCGCCATATCGGGTCTCTGCACGGACTGGGCGAGCATCGAGGGTTTGAGATCTTTGAAGAATACGCTTCCGGACTTGTTGTCGCCGGTGGCACCTTGTCCGACGCGATCCAGCATGGCGAGGGACTGGCCCTGCGTCTGCGCCTGTGTCAGTTCCAGAGACGACTGGCTCTGCATTTGCGCCTGTGCCAGTTCCACTGGCGGAGTCGCCTGTTTGTCCATGTCTGTCAGCATGAACAGCGTGAGGCCCGCCACGGCAATCGTCGCCGCGCCAACCGCCAGGCGGGGCCAGGACGCGAGGAGCCGGTCGAGCCAGCGTTGCGGCTCCGGCGGCGGAGCAGCGGCCCGCTGTGCCACCTCGCGTTGCAGCACCGCGCGTGTGTGCGACGGCATCTCGATCGGCCCGCCGGCGGCATCGCGGCGCTGCTGCGCGTACGTCTTCAGCGCGTCCTCGATGTTCTTGTGCGGTTCTTCGGGCATATCCATTAGACGGCAATCGGCGCCGTTTTCTCCCGTTGGAAGATGGCGCGCGCCAGGGTTTCCAGCCGGCCGAGGCATTTGCTCAGGCGCGAGCTGACGGTTTTGACGTTGAGTTGCAACGAGGCGGCAATCTCCTCGTAACTGAGGTCGCCGAAATAGCGCAGTTCGATCACCTCGCGGCACGGTTCGCCGAGCTGGTGGAGCGCCTCGCCGACGAGCGCGGCCTGTTCCGCGCCCATCATCACCGCATCCGGGCCGGGCGCGACGCTCGGGGGATCGGGAACCAGGCCGGTCTGCGGATCCTCGGCCTGGAGTGAAACGGGTGTCTGGCCGCCGCCGCGCTTGGCGGCGCGCCGGTGCTCGCGGTAGTCGCGCGCCTTGTTGGCGGCGATGCGGAAAACCCATGTCTGGAACCGGCTCCCGCCCTGGAAGGAATCCAGATGTTTGACGACCGAGAGAAACGCCTCCTGGCAGATTTCCTCGACGTCGTCGCGGGTGAAATCGGAGCCGAGTTGAAACACAAACCGTGCCGTGGCGGCGTAGTGCGCGTCAAACAGCTCGTCCCACGCCCGCGCGTCGCCTGCTCGGCAACGGTTCAGCAACCCGGTTTCAGCGCTCGGCTCCATGTCCTGATATCGCGAAGCTATTCATCCCACATTCCGTCTAACAACCATGGACAACTGGATGTCCACATACTATCACAAAAGAACGCGGTTGGGGAAACTCCTTGAACTTTCGCCGGAAGAGGCGACGATGCGGAGGGTCCCACCGGAGGTTGAATTATGAAGACAAACTTGAAGCGACAGTTGGCGGCAGGAACGATTCTGGCGGCCGTTCTCGGCGCGGCCACCACCCGGGGACAGAACACGCCGGCGGATTTCCAGAAGCAATGCGAGGGCAATACAGCGTTCGCGTGCGATCTGTACGCCCGACTGAAGAGCGAGGCGGGCGATGCCAACGTCTTCTTCTCGCCGTACAGCATTTCCACGGCGCTGGCGATGACCAGTGCCGGCGCGCGCGGGGAGACGGAGGCGCAGATGGCCAAGGCGCTCCACTTGGAACCGGAGCCGACGAAGCGCCACGCAGCATTCGCCGCGATGGAAGCGGACCTGAACGCCGTGCAGAAGAAGGGACGGATCCAACTCAGCGTGGCCAACTCCCTTTGGCTGCACCAACGGTATTCGTTGCTGGAAGGCTTCCTCAACCTGACAAAGCAATGCTACGGCGCGTCCGTGACGCCGGTGGATTTCGCCGAGCCGGAATCCGCGCGCAAGAAAATCAACGTGTGGGTTGAGCACAAGACGAACCAGAAAATCAAAGACCTGATTCCCGGCGGCGTGCTCACCGGCGGCACGCGCCTCGTCCTGGTGAACGCGATCTATTTCAAGGGCACTTGGGCATCGCCCTTCAGGACGGAGGCAACGACGGAGGCGCCGTTCCGGCTGTCGTCGGGAAAGACGGTGCAGGCACCGTTCATGTTTCAGAAAAAGCACTTCAAGTACCGTGCGACCGACGATGTGCAGGTGCTGGAGATGCCCTATGTCGGCAACGATTTGTCCATGGTCATCCTGTTGCCCCGGAAGGTCGACGGCCTCGGCGCAGTCGAAAGCAACCTGACCGCGGTGAACCTCGCGACATGGACAGAAGACATGGGATTGCCCGATGTGAAAGTGTCCCTGCCGAAGTTCAAGACGACCTGCCGGTTTAGTTTGAACGGAACCCTGCAGGCTCTGGGCATGATCGATGCCTTCGAATCCGGCAAGGCGGATTTCTCGGGCATGGATGGCGGGCGCACCCTGTTCATTTCGGCCGCATTGCACAAGGCGTTCGTCGAGGTGAACGAGCTGGGCACGGAGGCCGCTGCGGCGACGGGCATGGCCATGGCCTTGACCGCCCTGCCGGCGCCGCCGGTCGAGTTTCGAGCGGATCACCCGTTCCTCTTCCTGATCCGCGAGAAGAGTACCGGCAGCATCCTCTTCCTCGGCCGTGTCACGAACCCGACCGCCGCGGGGGAATAATCGCGCGGGTCGGAAGCTGACGACAGGGGAATAGCATTCTCCGAACACGATTCGCTCGACAAAGCGAACCGTTGCTCAGGGCATCAGTGACGGCACGAGGTGCGCGAAGATCATGGCGATGAGGCCGATGACCGCCGTCAGCAGCAGGCTGTGTTTGAGGGTCCAGCGGAACAGCCGGCTCTCATCCGCATGCGGCATCCCGGTGGCCGCAACAGCGACGGCGATGCTCTGAAGCGAGATCATCTTGCCCATCACGCCCGCGGCGGAATTGGTGGCGGCCGTAAGCAACGGACTCAAGCCAAGCTTTTGCGCCGTGACCACCTGCAGGTTGCCGAAAAGCGCGTTGGCGGAGGTATCGCTGCCGGTGACAAACACGCCCAGCCAGCCCAGGAACGCGCTGAAGAACGGGAAGCACCAGCCTGTTGCCGCAAACGCCAACCCCAGGGTTGCCGTCATGCCCGAGTAATTCATCAGGAACGCAAACGCCAGCACGGACGACACGGTCAGGGCCGGCTTGGTTAGTTGTTGCACCGTCGCGCCCAGCACCCGCACCATTGCCCGCGGCCGCATGCCAATCGCCAGTCCGCCCAGGATGGCGGCGAGCATGCAACCCGTGCCGGCCGCCGAAAGCCAGTCGAACTTGAACACGCCTTTCATCGGTTCGACCACCTTGACCACGGGTGGCATGCGCACGACCTGGTTATGGAGGAACGGTACGTCGAATCGTAGCGTCATACTCTCCAGCCGTGTGCGCACCGGGTCGTAGCCCCACAGCAACACGAACACCACCAGCAGCAGATACGGCATCCACGCCTTCAGGATCACACCCGTCCGGTGGTCGCGACGCGAGGCTGCCGTGGGCTTTTCATGGAAGAACCCATCCGTCGGTTTCCACCATTGAAGCAGGACCACGCAGGCCACCATCGCTCCAAGCGACGCGAGGATATCGGTCAAATAGGGTCCATGGAAGTTGGAGACGACAAACTGGGTGCCGGCAAACGCGACGCCGACCGCCACCATGGCCGGCCACACCCCGCGCGCCTTGTGCCAGCCCGCAAACACCACCGTCAGATAGAATGGGATGACCAATGACAGGAGGGGGGAAATGCGGCCGACGCTCGCGCTCAATTTGTCTAGGGGCAGCCCGGTGATTTCGGCCAGCGTGATGACGGGGATGCCGATGGAGCCGAACGCCACCGGCGCGGTGTTGGCCAACAGACAAAGCGCGGCGGCGTCAAATGCGCGCACGCCCACGCCCGCCAGCATGGCGCCCGCAATGGCCACCGGCGCGCCAAAACCCGCCGCCCCTTCCACAAATGCGCCAAACGTGAACGCGATCAGCAGCACGTGCAGCCGCTGGTCGTCGGTGAGGCGCGCGATGGTGTCCTTGATGATCTCGAACTGGCCGCTTTCCACCGTGAGCCGGTAGAGGAAAATGGCGGACAGGACAATCCAGCAGATGGGGAACTGACCGAAGGCCGCGCCGCACAGGGCCGAGGAGACGGCCACGGAGACCGGCATGCCGAAGGCCACGCAGGCGATGGCAAAAGCCGCCCCCAATGCGGCCAGTGCCGCCTTCCAGGCGGCGAGCCGTCGCAGGCCGATGAGGTAGAACAACAGAAGGATGGGCAGGGACGCCACGACCGCGGAGAGCCAGAGATTTCCGCCAACAGCGAGGTAGTTCTGTTGCCACATGGGCCTTGCTTATACTTGGCCGATGGCGGGTTGTTCGACCTTTTTTTGGTGGGAACGCTTTCCTCCCCGGAAACAGAAGCCGGGAAGGAGGTGCCATCGCCTTACCCGGGATGTCTGTTTGCGGTTGCAAGCCCGGGGCCGTTTGGGTTACAGCCATCGCCATGCGCATTGTGGTGCAACGAGTGAGCCGCGCCGCCGTCCGCGTCGAAGGCCAGACCGTCGGCGACATCGGACCCGGGCTGCTGGTGCTGCTCGGCATCGGCAAGCAGGACACCGACGCCGATGCCGATTACATCATCGGTAAAATCCTTTCGCTGCGTGTGTTTCACGACGACGAGGGAAAAATGAACCGTTCGGTGACGGACATGGGCGGCGATGTGCTGGTTGTCTCGCAATTCACCCTGTACGGCGATGTCCGCAAAGGCACACGGCCGAGTTTCTCCGACGCCATGCCGCCGGCCGGCGCGGAGGCGTTCTACCATCGTTTCATGGAGAAGCTTCGCGGGGCGACCCCGTTAAAGGTCGCGGAAGGCCGGTTCGCGGCGATGATGGACGTCGACCTGGTCAATGACGGCCCCGTCACCATCCTGCTCGACAGCCAGCGGACGTTCTGAAGGCGCGCCGGCCGGCACTGAAAAAGCCGGCGGAAAAGGTTGATTCCGGGGGTATGGCGGAGTAGTTTTCGCGCCGTGAAGTGGTTCGTCATGGTTGTTTTGTGGGTCCCGGCGCTGGCTTCCTCCCAAACGCCTTCCACCCATTTTGACATGACCAAGAAGTCCAGCCTTCAGGGCCGGACGTTCGACACCAAGACGTTCACGACCAAAACCTACGCAACCCAGGAGTACGCCACCAAGACGGCGGAAACGAAACAGTTCGCCACCAAGAACAGCCCGATGGGGGAGGATCATTTCGCCTCCAAGAACTTTGAGCCCCCCGCGGAGAAAAAACTCAGTTGGTGGCAGAAACTCTTCGGCACCCACACGGCCAGCGCGGCTAACAAGACGGTTCCGGGGAAGAACTACGCCACCACCAACTTCACCGGCGGCAAGAGCGTGCCGACCAAGGTGGACGAACCCCTTCAGGAAAAATACGACCACATGCTGAGCCCGAGGGCGCTGGCGGTACCGGCCATCAAGCCGACGCCGTTGGAGATGAACAAGCCGGTGGATCCCCACCCCAAGGGTTTTCCCACGGCGTCTCCAGCATCTCCGTAAGCCCGCGCAGCCGGGTTCTCAACGCCGACTGTGCCCGGCGATTGTCGAGGGTCAAATCCGCAGGACGGGGAGGCGTCATCGGCACATCCCGCGTGCTCGCGGCTTCGAGGGACGCCGTGGGCCAGCCGAAACACCGCGCCAGGCGCACCCCGATCTCATAACGGCTCCACCTTTCCGAACCGACGAGATGAAACACGCCCTCGTGCGGCCCCTCGGCCAGTTCCAGCACGGCCCCGGCCAGATCGAAAACGTGGACCGGACAGCGAAACTCATCCACAAACAACCTCACCCGCCGGCCGGCCTGCAATGCCCGGCCGAACTTCTCATCCAGCGAACGGTCACCTCGGGGACTGGGACCCGCCACCAGCGAGGTGCGGGCGATCACCCATTGATTAGCCGTTGCGCGCACTGTCTGTTCGGCCTCGAGTTTGGTCTGTCCGTAGAGGCTCAGCGGATGGGGCGGATCCTCCTCCACGTAGGGCGCGCCCTTGCGTCCGTCGAAGACGAGGTCCGTGGAAAGAAACACGAGCTTGGCGCCGAGTTGACGGGCTGAACCCACCAGTGTGGACGTGGCGTCCACGTTCAGACGCCGCGCCAGTTCCGGTTCGCGTTGCGCCCGGTCGGCATCCGCCAGCGCCGCACAATGGATGATGATGTCGGGGCAAAAGGCCTCCAGCATCGCACGCACAACGGAGGCGTCGGTGAGATCCAACGGTTCCAAACGGCATGGAAAACGGGGCGGGCGGTATGTCTGAAAGACACCGAGCGTGTCGAACCGGCCGGCCGCCTGGCGCGCGACACAGGCGCCGACCAAGCCGCTGGCCCCCGTCACCAGGAGTTTTTTCAAGCGGCGGACGTGGCGCCTTCGGAGGCCGCAGACTTCGCCCCGGACTTCTTCACGGTGCGTTGCTTGAGGGCCTGCTTCCGGCGTTTCAAATACGCCTTGCGGCGACTTCGTTTGATGACCTTGTTGTATTGCTGACTCATAAAGCGCGCGGAATGTAAAGGAAGCGGCGCGCCTTGCCAAGCGGAATTGAGCGGTCAAAACGTTGTATTGTCGCCACTCCCCTCTTTTGCTATGCTGCCGCTCATGGGGCATGGCACGCCGGCGTGGGCAGGGACGGGACCGGCGGAGCCCGGGAATCCTCCGACTGGCTGACGAAAAGGAAGGGCGGAAGAAATGCGGCAGTTTCGTAACATGCCGATCAGGTGGAAGCTGATACTGGCGATGATGCTCACGAGCATCATCACCGTCGTGCTTCTCGGGCTGGCCTTGTTTCTGGCCGGATACCTCCACCTCCAGAAACTCGCGGTCCAGGAAACAGCCGCACTTGCGGAAATCGTCGGTGAGCACTGTGCCGGCATGATGGCGATCACCAACGTGACGGCGACGTTGAAAGCCCTTGGCAATTTGGATGCCCGGACCAGTGTTGAGGATGCCTTTCTGTATGATCGGGCCGGGCGTTTGTTTGCAAGTTATACACGCCGTGATTTATCGCCCCACCCCCCCCCGCTGGTTCACATCCCGGGGCAGAGCTTTGAAGGCGACCATCTGGAGTTGCATCACACCGTCCTGCACGATGGTGTGCCGGTAGGCACGATCTGTCTGAGAGCCAACACGCAGATCATATGGGCGCGTCTCAGGAATTATGCCGAGGTCGGCTTCATCGTGATGGGCCTTTGCATCGGGGTGGCCCTCATCTTCGCCCGCCGACTGGAAGAGGTCATTTCCGGGCCGATTCTCGAGTTGTCCCGCGTGGCGCGCCACGTCACGGATCTCAAGGACTTCTCCTTGCGTGCGACCAGGCTGAGTGATGATGAGATCGGTGCCTTGACGGAAACCTTCAACCACATGTTGGCCATCATTCAGGAACAGGACAGCGGCTCGCGGGTATCGCAAACCCGGCTGGAAAAGCGCGTGGCCGAGCGCACGCTCGAGCTGCGCAAGACCAGCGACGCCCTGCGCGAAAGCGAGCGCAAATTCCAGGCCGCGTTCGAGAACGCCGCGGTCGGCGCAACCATGGTCGATCTCACCGGACGCTTCATCAGGGTCAACCGGAGGCTGTGCGACATCCTGGGATATGCCCGCGAGGAGTTGCTCGCTCAGCCGTTGTCG
>CAZAAF010000065.1:0-12697 GCA_964482575.1 uncultured Verrucomicrobiota bacterium
ATGAATTGCGATGGCAGCGGTTACACGAACCTCCATTCTTTTGCAGGTTTTATTGCTCGCAAAGAAGGCGACGTTGAGACACCGGAAGATGGCATGGTCTTATCCGGCACCAGCTTTTATGGAGTGACGCACGGTAATCAGAAATTCGGATTGCGCGCCGTGATATTCAAATTGGACATCGCGCCGTAAGGGTCGGGAAGCATGGATTCGCACACGCATCACCATGACCCAGCCGTCGAAGCCGGGCTTCGCCGGATTCGACGGTTGCGCGCTTGGATGTGGGGAATCTGGCTGATGTTCATTCCCGGCGCGATGCTGTGTGTGGCATGGCAGCCGCCGTGCCGGCTGTTCAGCTCGATGGGCGTTCTTTGGTTTGTTTCCTGGGTGGCTCTGGCTCTTGGCCATGCCTTTTCCCAGTGCCCTGTGTGCCATCGGTTTTTCAACACGCGGGCTGTTCAGGTCTTCGGATTCACGCTCTATCTGTACGGGAATCCATTCACGCAAAAGTGCCTCCATTGCGGAGTTCCGCTGCAAGGCGAAGAGAACCGTTAATCATCATGGAATGTCAATTCACTTGACAACCATGTGATTTTCTCTTATACTCTCCCTCGACGTGAAAGCAGTTGTTGAGTCATCGCGGGAGAGTCCGCCAGGGTTCTGCCGCCGCCCGGCGGTGGATTTCGCCCCGCCCCAAGCCGGAAAACGGCCTGTGAGAAAACCATCCGATTCCATGGGTGGAAAGGAACGATTCATAATTCATCCGGCCGGGGTGTCGCTTTTTGACCATCGGATACTGCGGGCTCGGGTGCTGGGCGGGTCGGTTTCGGACTCCATAATATAATGCGCATTCTGCGAAACGAAGCCAAATGAGCGGAACGGTTCTGGGTGGATGGCGAAAGACAGTGCCACACGGTTTTGCGAAACGAAGCCAAATACTGAACAATGCAACAAGTTTATTTACAACATCTTACGATACAAAAGCCGGTTTCTTGGACGACGAAACGAAGCCAAATGTCTGGCCCGACGGTTCCAAAGACCCCGTGGAACGGTGTGCTGAATTTGACGAAACGAACCCAAATGATTCGGGATCATCCGGGTCGGTCCGGGTCAATCCGGCTGATTTTTTTCGGGGGATGAATTGGATGGGACCATAACCCAATGCAAATGCACGATGCCGTGGCGCTCTCCGTTCCGGTGGAGGGGCAAAAAATCCCTTGCGTTCGGAGGCGTGGAAGCCTATAAACCGCGCTCCTTTTCCCACCGTCCGTGGTCGGCCGGTGAGGGCGGCAGGACGCCGCGGCTGGAGCCAAAAGGAACTAAAACAACGTAAGTATAGAAAGTCGTATCACCGCCTCTCAGGCACGCCCGTTACGGCGCGTGGTCGTCTCCCCGTATGCCAACTGACAAGGAAAAGTCCAAGTCGTCCCACCCCATGCACGAGCTGTTCGCGAAAACCGCTCCCGTCTTCAAAGAGGGCAGCGTGGTCAAGGGGCGCATCATTGAAATCCGTCCCGACGCCGTCGTCGTGGACATCGGTTACAAGAGCGAAGGGAACATCCCCAAGCACGAATTTACCGAGCCCGAAATCATCCAGCCCGGCGCCGAGATCGAAGTGTTGCTCGAGCGGCTCGAGAATGAAGAAGGCACCGTCGTCCTCTCGTTCGAGAAGGCCGAAGCCAAGAAGAACTGGGACCGCATCATCGTCATTTGCAACGAAGGCGGCACCGTCTCCGGCAAGGTCAAGGCCGTGGTCAAGGGCGGCTTGATCGTCAATATCGGCGTCGAGGCCTTCCTGCCCGCGTCGCAGGTGGACGTGATTCCCCCGCGCGACATCCAGGCAATGATCGGCCAGACCATCGAGTGCAAGGTCGTCAAGATCAACCAGGACCGGCACAACATCGTCCTTTCCCGCCGCGAGCTCATCGAGCAGCAGCGCAACGAAAAGCGCAAGAAGCTGTTCGCCGAGCTGCAGCCCGGCATGGTCGTCCACGGCCAGGTCAAGAACATCACCGACTTCGGTGCGTTCATCGATCTGGACGGCCTGGACGGCCTGCTCCACATCACCGACATGAGCTGGGGCCGCATCAACCACCCCAACGAGGTCTGCAAGGTCGGCGACATGCTGGAGGTGGTCGTGCTCGACGTGAACCGCGAGAAGGAGCGCGTGTCGCTCGGTCTGAAGCAGCGCACGCCCGATCCGTGGGACAGCATCGAGAACAAGTACCCGGTCGGCATGAAGGTCAAGGGCAAGGTCGTCAACATCGTGCCCTACGGCGCGTTCGTGGAACTGGAAGAGGGCGTCGAAGGCCTCGTCCACGTCAGCGAACTCTCCTGGACCAAGCGCATCGCGCGGCCCAGCGACGTGCTCGCCGTCGGCGACATGGTCGAGGCGGTCGTGCTCCAGATTGCGCGCGACGACAAGAAGATATCGCTCGGCATCCGCCAGCTCGAACCGAACCCGTGGAGCAAGGTGGCCGAGAAGTACAAGACCGGCACGCACGTCAGCGGCGTGGTGCGCAACCTCACCAGCTACGGCGCGTTCGTCGAGATCGAGGAAGGCATCGATGGCATGGTCCACGTCAGCGACATGAGCTGGACGCGGAAGATCAACCATCCCAGCGAGCTCCTCAAGAAGGGCGACAAGGTGGACGCGATCGTCCTCGAGGTGGACGGCGCGCAGCAGCGCATTTCGCTCGGTCTCAAGCAGCTCGGCGAGGATCCGTGGAAGCTGATCGAGAAGAAGTACAAGGTCGGCGACATCGTCGAGGGCAAGGTCACCAAGCTCGCCAGCTTCGGTGCGTTCGTGCAGTTGCAGGATGACATCGACGGCCTGGTCCATATCAGCCAGGTCAGCGAGGAGCACGTCGAGAAGATCAAGAACGTGCTCAAGGTCGGCGACAGCGTCCGCGCCCGCGTCATCAAGATCGACGGCACGGAGCGGCGCATCGGTCTCTCCATCAAGGCGGCCAACTACAACGCCGAACAGCTTGAAGCGGCTCGTGAGGAGTTCGACAAGCTCAAGCCCGGCGAGGACATGGTCGGTCTCGGCGAAGCCTTCGAGGAAGCCGAGAAGAAGCAGGAGGAAGAGAAGAAGTCCGAAGAGAAGAAGTAGTCCTGCTCCTTATCGTATCGTGCGAGGGCAGCCCGGCACCGCCGGCGCTGCCCTCGCTGTTTTTCGAACTGTCGGTCATCTCCGCGAGGGGCGGGGCGAGACTCCGTCGAGCCTTCCTGAGGCTGAACCGCCCATGAAAGCGGAGGCTCGACAGAGTCCCGCCCCGCCTGTCGTTGCAGAAGAAAAAGCGCCTGGAGACGGGTCCCGAATCGCCTTGCCCCGCCGGACGCTTTCGCCCATTCTTCCGCCATGTTCCGCCCCGTTGAAGAACAACTGAATATCCTCTGCGCCCGCACCGTCCAGATCGAGACGGTGGACGAACTGCGCAAGAAGCTCGAGACCTCGCGCGCCGCCAACCGGCCGTTGCGCGTCAAGCTCGGCATGGACCCGACCGCGCCGGACATCCATCTCGGCCACACCGTGGTGCTCGGCAAGATGCGCGAGTTCCAGGACCTCGGCCACAAGGCCGTGCTCATCATCGGCGACTACACCGCCCTGATCGGCGACCCCTCCGGCAAGACCAAGACGCGGCCGATGCTGTCCGCCGAGGAGATCAAGCGCAACGCCGAGACCTATTTCCAGCAGGCCGGCAAGATCCTCGATACCGCGCCGGAGAAGCTCGAGATCCGCTACAACAGCGAGTGGCTCGCCCCGATGCGGCTGGCCGACGTGATTCGCCTCTGCAGCCAGATGAGCGTGGCGCGGATGATGGAGCGCGACACGTTCGAGAAACGCTACAAGGCCGGCGAGCCGATCAGCATCCACGAATTCCTCTACCCGCTGATGCAGGGCCACGACAGCGTGTGCGTCCAGTCCGACGTGGAACTTGGCGGCACCGACCAGACGTTCAACAACCTCGTCGGCCGCCAGCTTCAGGCCAACGCCGGCCAGGAGTCGCAGATCGTCATGATCATGCCGATCCTGCCGGGGCTCGACGGCGTCCACAAAATGAGCAAGAGCCTCGGCAACTACATCGGCGTGAGCGAGCCGCCGAACGAGATTTTCGGCAAGGCCATGAGCATCAGCGACGAGTTGATGTGGTCGTGGTATGAGATGTTGCTCGGCAAGACGCAGGTGGACATCACCGCGCTCAAGGCGGGCCATCCCATGGAAGCCAAGAAGACGCTCGCCGCCGCGCTCGTCGAACGGCTGCACGATGCCGGGGCCGCCCAGGCCGCGCGGGAGCATTTCGACAAGCAGTTCTCAAAGAAGAAGCTCGACGAGGTGGCCGAACCGCTGGCGATTTCCGCCGGTAGCGTTGGATTGATCGACCTGGTCGAGAAGACCGGTGCCTTCAAGAGCCGCAGCGACATCCGCCGCGTCATCCAGGAAGGCGGCGTCCAGCTCGACGGCCAGAAACTCACCGACCCCAAGACCCAGATCGAACCGCGCGCCGGGCAGATATTGAAGGCCGGCAAGCGGGTCGTGCGGAAGATCGATCTGCAGGGTTGAGCGGGGGCGGAGTTCCAACGCAGAGACGCCGGGAGCGCAAAGAATGCAAAGGAATCGGGTCTTTGCGAAACTCTGCGTCCGCTGCGCCTCTGCGTTGAATTCTCCACGGCGTCTTTGCGGTTGCTTCAATCCCGAAACTGGGGTATGGGCAATCGTGTCCGACCGGTCGGGGCGTAGCGCAGCTTGATAGCGCGCCTGCCTTGGGCGCAGGAGGTCCCGGGTTTAAATCCCGGCGCCCCGACCATCCTCCTTGTCATCCGTCGTGTTCACAGGCATAAGGAACATGTCATGAATCCTGCCCCACGCTGCTTCATCCGCCGCGTTGCAACACCCGTTATGAGAGGCACGCTTATGAATCACCATCGGATCCTCCTCCTGGCCGCCATCCTCCTCCTTCCAGTCCCCGGCTGGTCCGCCCAACTGGAGGTGCGTCGGGACCTTCGCTTCCCGCAACTGCCGGACTACAAAACACTGGCCTGTGATTTCCACATGCACACCGTCTTCTCGGACGGCAACGTCTGGCCAACCGTGCGGGTGAACGAGACGTGGCGCCAGGGGCTCGACGCCATCGCGATCACCGACCACATCGAATACCAGCCGCACAAGGCGGATGTGTCCACCAATCACGTCCGGTCCTTTGAACTGGCCGAGAGCGCGGCCCGTTCGCACAACATGTTGTTGATCAAGGCGGCCGAGATCACGCGGGACACGCCGCCGGGCCACTTCAACGCCATCTTCCTGAATGACATCAAACCGCTGGTGACGCCCGAGTTCCTGGATGCCATCCAGGCAGCGAACCAGCAGGGCGCGTTCGTCTTCTGGAATCACCAGGGCTGGAAGGGCGAGGAGAAGGGAAGCTGGCTCGACGTGCACCAGACAATGTACGACAAGAAGTGGTTCCAGGGCATGGAGGTCGCCAACGGCGACGAGTATTATCCTACCGCCCACCAGTGGTGCCTGGAGAAGAACCTGACCATGCTGGGCGACTCCGACATCCACGAACCGGATCTGCGCAAGGAAAGCGCCTCGGCAGACCATCGCACGATCACGCTGGTCCTGGCGCGGGAGGCGACACTGGCGGGAATCAAGGAAGCACTGCTGGCCGGACGGACCGTCGTGTGGTTCAAGGACAAGCTGATTGGACGGGAGCCGTTGTTGCGCAGCTTTTTCAACGGGTGCGTGCAGGTCGGCAAGCCCAACGTGCGCGCGAAGACGAGCCTGTATGTCGAGGTGAAGAACCTCTGCTCCGCGGACATCAGCCTCGAGCCGGTTGACCCGCCTCCGCCCCATCAATCCCCTCAACTCCGCACGATAGTCCTGCCGGCGGCCAGCACGGTGTTGATGCGGGTTCCGGTCCTCGATCCCGCCAAGCCCGTGGAGTTGAACTATGTGGTGTCCAACTTCCTCATTGGCCCCGGCAAGGGGTTGCCGGTGACGTTGACCATCCCGCCTCCGCCCCACGCGGAGAAGAAAGCCGGCAAGTAACACGGCGACGCTGATGTTGCACGAACCATTTATGTTCCGGAGTACAATCCCGCCCATGAACTTCCGCCCTTGGTGCACGGCAATGGCCGGTCTTTATCTCCTTCTGTGCATGCCGGCTCAGGCCCAGGACACGAATGAACTATCCTCCATCCGGCTGGCGCCGCTGATTGTCACCGACAGGTCCGTCAGCCTGCACAACGTGACCTCGGAGTCCGACCGCGTGGGCCCGGCCAAACAGCCGGAGTGGACCACGCGACGCGTCTTTGCCGAGACCGATATTTATGTCATTCCTCCCGGCGAGATCGAATTCAACCAGTTTTACAACCCGATCGTGCCGCGCCGTGGCCAGATGCAACACCCCTTCGAGTCCGAACTGGAATTCGGCCTGCCGTGGCGCACGCAGGTGGACATGGAACAGAATTACAACGCCACCGGTGGCAGGCTGCATCACGACTCGTCGCTGGTGGAAATTCCGCACGCGCTGGCGGACTGGGGCGAGCTCCCGCTCAATCCGGCGATCGAGGCCGGCTGGCGGTTCAACAACGGCGAGGCGGATGCCTACATGTTCAAGCTGTTGTTGGCGGAAGAGATCAACCCGCGCCTTCATTTCGGCGCAAACCTGGGATTCGGCCGGCAGGTGGGCGGCGAGCACGAAACCGCCTATGAATTGAACGCGGCTCTCAGCTATGTCGTGAAAGATTCCAAGCTGGCCGTTGGCGTGGAAGCGCTTGTCGAATACGAATCCGTGCAGGGGGGTGGCGATGACGACGATGGCCCCACCCATTCAACAACGATCATGGTGGGACCGTCGGTGCTCTACAAGCCCACCCCCAGCACGCACGTCGGCTTGGTGACGCTCTTTGGTCTGACCAACGATTCGCCCGTGATGCAGGCCTTCATCCTCTTCGGCATGGATTTCGAACCCTTCAGCGGTGCACGGACGGCCAGGAGAGGGGACGACAAGGACGCCGGCCTGTTTCAGCCCGTGCACAGACCCCGCTGACCGCGCTGGTTTTTCAAGCCGCCAGCACGGCCTAGTCACCATCCTTGTCTTTCGGAAGGACGCGGACAAAGGCGGCACGAACGGGTGAGGGCATTGGGCTGTCAGCACCGCGCACCGAACGCCAGATGACTTCGTTGAGCAGCAGGTCGTCGGCCGCGTCTTCCTTGGCGAAATTCATCTTCCGGGACAACTCGCTGCCCCAGGCGGTCTTCACGTTGCGCGTGGTCAGGTCCACGTTGGCCGGCAACGCCTTGTAGGGACGCGTGTCGGCCCGAGACCGGAAACAGTTGAACATCGGCGTGGCGGCGGCGTCGAACTGCGACATCGGTTGGAGACCGAGGATCAGTTCCATTGTCCGAAGCATGCTGCTGGTGGAATACATCGTCGAGTCCACCGTCCCATGCCGTGTGTAGGGGCTGATGACGAAGGCGGGCGAGCGATGGCAATCCACATGGTCGGAGCCGTTCTGCGCGTCATCCTCAATGACGAAGATGGCGGTCTGCGGACAGAACCTGGATCGGCTGATGGCCTCGACCATGGCGCCAAGGCTGGCATCGTTGTCGGCGAGATAGGCCGTGGGCGTGAGTCTGCCGGGCGAAGTGCCCTGGGTGTGGTCGTTGGGCAGACGGACGACCTGCAGACGCGGCATGTCGCCTTCCTTCTCGAACCGTTTCAGTTCCGCCACAAACCGCTCCACCCGTTTCGAGTCGGGATAGTCGAGATCGAAGCTGCGATACCATTCGTCAATATGACCTTCCAGTGTCTTGACACGGGCGCGGGCCGGGTCGGTGGGTTTCTTGCCGTTCTGGACAAACTCGCCGTAGCTGCGATACGTCACCCCGGCTTCCCGTGCACGGTCCCACAGGTAACCGTTGGCGGGAAACGCAATGGGGAATGCGCCTTCGCTTGGGTAGGGATACTTGCCGCCCCGGCCATGCCCGTAGCTCATCCGCCACTGTTTGGCGACGAAGTCGGTGGCGTACGCGCCCATGGTCCACTCATGACCATCGGCGCTGACTTCGCCGTCCACGTAGAAATTGTCGAGCAGTACAAACTCGCGCGCCAGCTTGTGGTGGTTGGGAGTCACGCACTCCGGAAAAAGGCAGAGGCCCGGGTCGCCGTTGCCCTTTGGCATGTCACCGAAGATCTGATCGTAGGTGCGATTCTCCTTGATGATATAGAACACGTATTGGATGGGGCTGGTGTCGCCGGGCCGCGCGGGCACAGGGTTGTCTTTCGGACGCGCCGCCGCCACCGTCGCGCCGGCCCGCAGTGGACTGCAGTGGAAGACCTGCTCGGTCCAGGTGCTCATCTGCTTGTCGAACTTCTCGCCTTTCGGCAAATCAATGATGCTGAGCGTGCCGCGGTACAGCTTGGCGATGTACTCGATCACGCTCCCCGGCGGTTCCTGGCCGGGTCGCGGACCGTGACGATTGGATCGGGGGATGATGCCCTTGCCGTTGGACACGAGCAGTCGTTTGCCATCCGGGGTGACGCGGACGCTGGTGGGATACCAACCCACCGGGATGAAACCCAGCGAACGGCTCTTGCCGGGCTGGCTCACGTCGAACACGGCCACGCAGTTGACGTTCGCGTTGGCGATGAACAGCATCTTTCCGTCGGGCGTGAGTGCCAGGCTGTTGGGGGTCGCGCCGGGCGGGGCGTCGGGAAAAAGCGCTGCGGAAATCGTTTCGATGGCCTTGCCGCTGTCCGTGTCGAAGACCGTCACCGTGTTACGGTTGGCGTTGGCGACGAAGAGATATCGGTTGTTGGCCGACAGAACCATCTCGTTGGGATGCTCCTGTGTTGGCCAGTGACCCACGACCACATGCGATTTGATGTCTATCACGGCCTCGGTTGCCTGGGCCCAGAGGCTGACGTAAAGCCGCTGTCGTTGTTCGTCGAGCCGGCACCCATAGGGAAACGGGTCGCTGGGTGTTGTGGGGTCGAGCGCCACCTCGGCGCGCTTGTTCGCGGCAGCTAGATCGGCATCGGGGGACGGTTTTGGCAAATTGGCGGTGGTGGCGACCACGTTCGTGCCGAGCAATACGTCTGCCGGCTTGGATTCCCCGGTCACGTCAACCTTGGTGATCCGATGTCCCCAGAGGTTGGCGACATAAACGCGCCGCGCCTGATTGTCCACAGCCAGGCCGGCGGGCACACCGCGGTCCTTGACGTTGCGCAACGCGATGGTCTGATGATCGCTCAGATAGCCGTCCTTGAAAGCGAAGCGATGGATCACCTCACCGCCGGCGCCGCTGCTGAACAGGGTCTGTCCGTCGCGGGAAAACTCCAGCCCATAGAAGGCCTCATCCAGCGCGACGCGGGACACAGTCTCGGCCGACGCGATGTTCACGATGGCAATCGCATGCTGGCTGTAACCGCAATGCAACACGGCGGCATATTTCCCGCCGGGATGGACCGCGATACTTGCCGGAAAATCCTCCACCACGACCTGTTTGCCCGCGGGCCGCAACGACCACTGGTTCGGGAGCAGCACCGTGCCATCGGCGCGTTGCCCGGGCAAGTCCGGCGGTGCCGTCGCCGCGAGCGCACAGGGGGCGGTGGTGTGCGATGTGATGACGAGCCATCCGATGATTGCAGGGAGATAAAGACGATGTTTCAAGAGTCACCTCGTTTCGCCGGTCGTTGCGGGATCGGGGAACGCCGCCCGTGTGACCTTGCTTTGTTGCTCGCACGCATTTGAACCTCGAGAATTTTCCGGAGACTAGGCCCCGCCCGCGCCCGCCAACAAGCACAAAAAAGATGCCCCATCATGGCGGGCAACACGCGTTTCGCTCCGGTGTCCTGACTGCCGATCTACAGCCGGCGACTACTTAGAACCGACAGCCAAAACTGAGTTGCGGGCCGGCGGCGTCGATCGCCCGGTTCTGCCGCGCCGGCTCGGAAAGGCCGGCGTTGGAGAAATGGACGTATTCGAGCGTCAGGCGGACATACCACGACTCGTTGATGTCGTAGCGGACGCCCATGTTGACGGCGAACTCGAAATTGAAATCTTGCCCGAGGCCGTAGGGAACCGCCGGGTTGGGATAATCCTGCGTGTTGGCGAACCCGAAGCCGACCATCGCACCGATGAACGGCACCACCTTCCAGCCGGGCTGGACGAAGTTGTAACGTGGCCCGAAGTCCATGCCCACAATGCGCGATTCCGGACCGTGCGTGATGGCCATGCCGTAGGGCCGGAACGCAAATTCCGAATACCCGCGCCACCAGCCTTCCTCCTCGGTGGGGTCATCGAGTTTCAACGATGCCATCAACGAGGCCGGCACGAGCGTGTAGCCGTCCAGCGAGGAGGAGCGGGCGTTGGAAAACAGCACGCCGCTGCCGGCTTCCAACGACCAGTCCTTGTCCTGGTCGCCGGGCGGAGGTGCCGCCAGTTTCATGTCCGCCGCTCCGGCCAGGCTGCACAGCAACACGGTCATGGCCGTCGCCACAACGCGCCGGCAGAAAGTCTTTCCCGCATGGATTTGTATATTCATCTCAATGGGGTGCGATTATTGCAGCTTCGGGGAGTTTTTCAACATTCCCTTGAGGTCGCCGCCGGGGGCGTGAGGATGAGGCTTTTCATTGCGGCGGGTTTGCGCTAGAAGCTGCGAACGATGAAAACCTGCCAATGGCTCTCCGGGTGTGCCGCGGCGCTCTGGTCGTGCGCCGTGCTGGCCGCTGAAACCGCCGATACGGATTCATTGCTCTGCCGCCAGGCCGTCGCGCTGGCGTCGGGCGCGGAATCCTCCGGCGACATCAAGTACGCCCCCGACCGCAAGGTGGACATCCTGCATCTGGCGCTGGATGTGACGCCGGATTTCCAAAAGCGCACGGTGAGCGGCGAGATGACGCTCACGTTCAAGCCGGTGGCCAAACCGCTCGAGGAGTTGCGGCTCGACGCGGTGGACCTGACGGTGGGCGCGGTCACCTGCACCGCGAAGCTGGCGGGGCATCAGGTGACCGACAAGGAGATCGTCGTGACCTTTGCCACGCCGGTGCCGGTGGGGCTCGAGACGAAGCTGGCCATCCGTTACTCGGCGCAGCCGGTGGAGGGACTATATTTCCGCACGCCGTCCAACGGGTATCCCGCCGGCGACACGCATGTCTGGTCGCAGGGCGAGTCTACGGAGGGGCGTCACTGGTTCCCATGCTACGATTATCCCAACGCGAAGTTCACGACGGAGGTCACCTGCCTCGTGCCGGAAGGGATGAGGGTGCTCTCCAACGGACGGCAGGTTTCGGAGAAGAAGGACCCGGCGACCGGCCTCGTGGCGGTGCGGTGGTTGCAGGACAAGCCGCATGTGAACTACCTGATCATGCTGGCGGCGGGTTATTTCACGCAGATCGAGGACAGGCACCGCGACGTGCCGCTGCGGTTTTACACGCCGCCGAGCGATGCGAAGGAGGCGGCGCTGACGTTTGCAGTGACGAAGCCGGCGATGGAGTTTTTCGAGCGCGAGATCGGCGTGCCGTACCCGTGGGCGCAGTATGGGCAGGTGGTGGTGCGCGATTTCCACTGGGGCGGCATGGAGAACACGACGCTGACGACGCTCACCGACTGGACGCTGCACCGCGCCGACACGGAGACGCTCACATCGAGCGAGGGTCTGGTGTCGCACGAGCTGTCACACCAGTGGTTCGGCGATTTTGTCACCTGTAAGGACTGGAGCCAGGTCTGGCTCAACGAGGGTTTCGCGACCTATTACGCCAACCTGTTCGCCGGCAGCCAGCACGGCCGGGACGAACTGCTCTACGGCCTATACCGCGACGCGCAGACGGTGCTCAGCCGCAGCACGAATGACACCTCGCGCGCCATCATCTGGCGCCGCTACGACACGCCGTTCGAGCAGTTCGATTATCGCGCCTACCCGAAGGGCGGCTGGGTGTTGCACATGCTGCATTGCCAGCTCGGCGACGAACTCTACCGCCGTTGCATCAAGACCTACCTCGACCGTCACGCGTTCGGCTGTGTGGTCACCGAGGACCTGAACGCTGTCATCGAGGAGCTCTCCGGCCGCTCGTACGACCGGTTCTTTGACCAATGGGTCTATCACGCCCTCCAGCCGGAGCTGGAGATCGACTACAGTTGGAATGAAAAGACCCGGCTCGCCAAGGTCAGCGTGCGTCAGGTGCAGCCCATCAGCGACAAGGTCATGCTTTTCCAATTCCCGCTGACGTTGCGGTTCAAGTCGAAGGCCGGCACCGTGGACCATCACGTTGTGGTGAAGGAGAAGGCGGAGGACTTCTACGTGCCGTTGCGGCAGGCGCCGGAGATCGTGCGGGTGGACCCGGATTTTGCGTTGCTGGCCAGGATCAACTTCAAGCCGCCCACCGCGATGCTCTACGCGCAACTGGCCGATGCGTCGGATGTGATTGGGCGGTTGCTCGCCGCCGAACTGCTGGCTGACAAGACTGATCTCACGACCCTCGCGAAACTCAAGGCCGCGCTGAACGCCGACGCGTTCTACGGAGTGCGCATCAAGGCATCCGAAAGCCTGCGCAAGATTCACAACGACGACGCGCTGGACGCGCTGATTGCGTCGGTGAAACAGCCGGACGCGCGCGCCCGCAACGCGGTGGTCGGCGCCATCGCCGGGTTCTTCCATCCCCGCGCGCGGGAGGCGCTGTTGCGCAGCCTC
>CAZAAF010000066.1:0-4186 GCA_964482575.1 uncultured Verrucomicrobiota bacterium
AAAAAAACGCAAAAAGCCCCGGCATTGCCCGAATAAAACCCCCTTCAATCCGGGGTCGGACCACGTTCCGTCCTGCAGCCCAAGCCCCCCCCCCACCACGCGTTCCGCCGCGCATTCCCGCTTGGTCTTGCCGCCCCGTTGCGCTAGTTGCAGCACGTTCCTTTCAACCCGGAGGCGATATGACAACCCAACCCGACCCTTCCTTCGATCATCCCATGACCCGGCGCGCGGCGATCAGCTCGGCCCTGGCGGCGGCCGGCGGCGCGGCGGCGTTCGCGCAGAGCACCGTGAGCGCGGCCGAGTCCGCGAAGCCCGACGCCCGGCGCGCGGCCACGAAACGCTACGACATGAAGAAGTCCATCAACCTCTGGGCGTTCCCCTACCCCGAGCGGATGAACCTGGAGGAATGCCTCCGGCTCGCCAAGGCCGCGGGCTTCGACGCCGTCGAGTTGAACTACGACCTCGAAAACGATCTCTCGCCCAAGGCCGGCACGGCGGGCTGCCACGCCGTCCGCAAGCTGGCCGACAAGATCGGCATCCGCATCAGCAGCCTCTGCTCCTTCCTCTTCTGGCCGTACCCGCTGACCAGCAACGACCCGGCCAAGCGCGAGCGCGGTCTGGAACTCGCCGCCCAGATGGTCCAGGCCGCCCACGATGTCGGCACGGACAACCTCCTCGTCGTCCCCGGTGCCGTGAACATCTCGTGGCGGACGGACTACGAGCCCGTGCCGTTCGACGTGTGCGACCGCCGTGCCCGCGAGGCGGTGGCCAGACTGCTGCCGTCGGCGGAAAAGCTCGGCGTCAACCTGAACATCGAGAACATCTTCTTCAGCGGTTACCTGATGACCCCCGCGGACATGAACGCGTTTGTGGACAGTTTCCACAGCGACCGCGTCCACGTCCATTTCGACACCGGCAACATCATGATCTTCCAGTACCCCGAACACTGGATTCCGATGCTCGGCAAGCGGATCAAGAACGTCCATCTGAAGGAGTTCACCAAAAAATCCTTCGACCACTCGCTGGAGAGTTTCCGCCCGCTGCTCGACGGCACGACCAACTGGCCGGCGGTGATGGAATCGCTCGACCAGACCGGCTACCGCGGCTACGTCACCTTCGAGTATTTCCACCCCTACACCCACTATCCCGAGGCGCTGATTTACCAGACCGCCGACTCCATGGACCGGATTCTGGGAAGGAAGAAGGCGTAGGCGGATCGGTTGCTCGCTGCACAATCGACAACGTCAGGAAGCGGAGAAACATCGCAGAGCCCAAAGCCAAGCGCTTCCGAAACACTCCATCAGCCGGTCGCGCCCTGCCAGCCGAACCCGATACGCATCCGGCCAGGAGGCAAAATTCTGCGTGGCAAAATCATTATTTTGTCCTCCATGATTTTGCCCGGAACCAGATTGCGTAGCCGCGTCACTCCGTGACGCGGCTACTTCAAATTCCGCAGTTGTCTGCCGCCGCATTTGGCCCTAGAACAGTCGTGTGAAACCGAAACGACCTGCCAGCCCGGCCCTGCCGGCCAACACCCCGCTCACCCCCGGTCTGCGCCGCTACCTGTACCTGACGGCGTCCATCACCGGCGCGGCCATCATGATCGTGGAAATCCTCGGCGCGAAGATGCTCGCGCCCTATCTCGGCACGTCGCATTTCGTCTGGACGGCGCAAATCGCGGTGACGCTCGTCGCGCTGGCGTGCGGGTACTACGCCGGCGGACGGTGGGTGGACCGCGCGCCGCAACTGGGCCGGCTCTACCTGGCGATTGCGGGGGCTGCGATGTACCTCTGCTTCTCGGTCTGGCTGTGCGAGCCGGTGTCGTATTACTGCCTGGAGTTCGACCTCGCCCCCGGGTCGCTGATGGCGTCCATGTTCCTGTTCTTCATCCCGCTGGGGCTGCTGGCGATGGTCGGGCCGTTCTTCGTCCGGATGCTGACCGGTTCGGTGGACACCGTGGGCGGCAACGTGGGGCGGCTCACAGCCATCAGCACCGCGGGGAGCGTCGTGGGCACACTGCTGATCGGCTACGTGCTCATCCCGTTCATGGCGAACTCGAAGACGATGTACCTGACCTCGCTGGTGTTGATGGGCGTCTCGGTGGGCTACTTCGCCACCCATGCGCGGAAACTGTCCAAAATGGCGCCCGTGCTGTTGATGGTGCTCATCGGCGGCGCCACCGGCTACGCGGGCGTTGCGGGAGACAAAATCCACAACCCGGACATCCACGAGTTGTACCGCGGCAACTCGAACTTCGGCCTGTTGCAGGTCGTGGAATGGGAGCACTCGGAGCGGCGGTGCTATCTCAACGATTACCTGGCGCAGAACACGTACGACCCCAAGGAGCACAAGAGCACCTCCATGTACAACTACATGCTGCGGGGGCTCGCGCGCGCCTACACGCCAAAGATCGACGACGCGCTCTGCATCGGCATGGGGATCGGCCTCGCGCCGAGCGAACTGGCCCGCGAAGGCGTCCGCGTGGACGTGGTGGAGATCAATCCCGCCGTCCTGCCGGTGGCGATCAAGTATTTCGATTTCGATCCGAAGCGGCTGAACATCCATTTCGGCGACGGGCGCTATTTCGTCAGCCGCTGCAAGAAGCAGTATGACACCATCATCCTGGATGCGTTCCTGGGCGACTCCTCGCCATCGCACCTGCTGACGCGCGAGGCGTTCACCGCCATGCGCCGGCTGCTCCGGCCCGACGGCACGATCGTGATCAACTCCTTCGGCGCGTATCGCGGCGAGGACCCGTTTTTCATCGGCTCGCTGTCGAAAACCCTGCACGCCGTCTTCAAGAGCGTGCGCCTGCATCAGGCTACCAACGGCAACACCTTCCTCGTGGCGTCGGACCAGCCCGTGCTGGAGCTGCGCCAGAAGATGGATATGGAAGCCATCCATCCCTTCGTGCGCCCGCTGGTGACCCAGGCCTTTGCAAATTGCACCGAGGCCCATTTCGAGCGCGGCATCGTGCTGACGGACGATTATAATCCGGTCGAGTTCTACGACGCCCGCAACCGCGAACTCCTGCGCCGCCAACTGGCGATGCAGATGCGGGGCGAGTAGAACGGGCCACAGTAGGAGAAAAGTCCGGCGGACGTGCCGGACGAGGAGGAGGTTGGACATGAGCCGTTTCATGGGGATGGCGGTCGCGCTCTTGTTGCTCGCGACAGGCGCGGCGGTGGGTGTTGACGACGACTTCCGCAAACGCGAAGAGGCGGACATACGGGAGGCCGTATTCCGATACCAGATGGATCACCTGGTTTTCGCGGAGATGTGGAAAGTCCGACACTATTACCTTTCGTGGGACGGGACCGACCAGGACCCTCCCGCCGATTTCATGAAGCGGTTCAACGGGCACACCCCACCCGTGAACAAAGTATCGGCGTGCACAGGAAGCAAGAGTGGGAATCCGGTCCAGGACAAGAAGACGGGCGAAAGCGGTCTCGTTTTCTCGGTCAGGCACATCAAGTGGATATCTGACACTGCTGTGGAAGTCGATGGGTGGTGTTTTTCGGGCCGGTTAAGCGGTTGGGGAGGAACTTTCAAAGTCGAAAAACAACGGCGAGGCTGGAAGGTGACGGACACGCTCGGAATCAGCGTTTCCTGACGAAAGCAAGAGAGGTTCTCGTGAACCGTTTCATCCCAACAATGATGGCCGGGATGCTGCTCGCGACAGGCGCGGCGGCAACAGCGGTCGATGTCGAAATGCCAGAAGGCTGGCACTACGAGGCTTGCCAACAACCCGAGGGCGAGATCGTCCTCTGGGTGGACTGTAAACTGGAAGGATTGTCGAAGACGTGCAAAGGCACCTTCTACTTCCGCAAGGGCGAGCGCCCTACACAGGATGGCGCGATTCCATATTATGGGAAGATGTTCAGTTTCGGAAGGTCTTTGTCCTCCAGCCGTGGCTTGGACACGAACGCCAATGGCCCCCGTTCGTTTTCCATATCCCCCATGAGTCCGACGAATGAAGGAGTCGAAGTGGTCATAGATTTCGATTGGTCCGAGAACGGGCAGGAACAAAAAACGAAAGAGAAGTTTCTTGTGCCCTATCAACACCCGGTCGAGGAACGGCGAGGCCGACTGTTATTCAAAGCGCATTTCGAGCACATCGAAAGGAACCTGAAGTAAGTTCCGCCGCGCGCACAACAGAAAAGGTCAGGTAAAAAATGCGAGTGGT
>CAZAAF010000066.1:4196-12638 GCA_964482575.1 uncultured Verrucomicrobiota bacterium
AAGCTGGTGTGTGTTCGTGCTGGGTTTCATCGCCATCCTCGTTCTTCTCTGCTTCCCATGGCGAAGCAGTCCCTCCTTTCAGGCGTTTGCCGAAAACCTGTGGACAAGTGGTGATCAGAACACGACCGACTTCCGTTGGTCCAATCCTTGTCCGAAGGGATCGTCACCGGATCTGCAAACGTGGCACCGGACCGAGTTCGGACTTTACTGGAATTACTTCGTCGTGGACCAATGCACCGAGAACCCGTCATGGTACGCGCGATTGGACACCCGCGTGCTGACAGTCTACACGATCGCATCCGGTCTCGGTGCGGCGGCGGTGACTCAATTCATGCGCCTGCTCCTGGCGGCCGTATCGTCGCTGCGACGTCGGTCGTGATCACGCCGGGTCGTCTCCCGTGAGCCCGTTGAATCGCGTCCGGAGGCCGCGATCCACCTGCGCCCCGTGCCTGATGTCTTGTTGTCGCCGGATCCTTCACTCCGTGCCACCGATGGCCAGATGGAACAGCCACCACCCAAACACGGTCAACGGGAACACCCTGATCAGGACAAGACACACCAGCGACGCGCCAGTCCCCAGTATCAGACTCCAGCCAATGCCGACCCAAAATGGCTTGCGTCGAAAGGCGATGCCGTTGGCCGCCAGAAAGAATAACGGACACGCATACAGGACATACCAACAAAGTTTGTCCCACCACCATTGCAGCTCGCAACGGATGGCCAGGAAATCCCCGATCAACACAAGGACATACCACAACAGGAACGCCTCCAGGTTCATGAGCGCGACTTCCAACCCCGGGAAATTTGATCGAATGCGCGCCCCCAACCACAACCCGCATGCCAACACGCCGATCACCATGCCGAACACGATTCCCCCCCAACGGGGAGGTGGCAGAACACTGGTGGACGCTGAAACAAAGCCGTCCACCACCAAGCACGCGCCAAAGAGGACCAGAGCGCCACTGCCACATCGCAAGATTTTCGCCGATTGAGGGTGCATCGCGTTGTATCCGCCAAAAATGCAGGCGGTTTTCTGCAACGGATATAACGCGTCTTGAAGACAACACCCGTCCGGCGACATCGTGCCCCCGAGAGCATTTGGGGCAAGCCTTCGTGCGAAAGGCCTCTCCTGCGCCCGAATCTTCGCTGCCACGTCGGTTTTGGTTTCGGCGAAGATCGTTCTTTCGCGTTACATATCCAAACTCACCGCGCCTTATATGCCAGCCCAACCCTTAAAACAGGAAACATATGAACCGACTGCTCATTGCCGCGTTCTCGACCGGATGGCTGCTGCCGATTTGGATATCGGCATGGATGTTGTTTGGTTTCCTTGAAGCGGAAGTGTGGCCACACTTGCAGGGAAAACATCCTGTGAACAGCTGTCCGTATGTCCAATGCAGTTGTCAGGCTTTCGCCATGAGTCTCTTATGGCTGGCCGCTGTCATCTTTTTTTGGGCGTGGCGATTGACTGATTTGAAAAAGCCGATGTCGAGCGAAATGGGCGCGCGGTAGAGGCAGGATCTGATTCCACACGATCCTGCATTGCGCTGCTTCAGTTTCTTACTGTTTCCGTATCTTCGCCGCGACGTCGGTCGTGATCGCGCCGGGCTGCAGCGTCAGCTTGCCGGCAGCGGCCTTGACCTTCTCGGTGCGTGCGACCTTCCCCTTCCACGTCTCCCACCACTCCACCGTATAGGTGCCGTCGGCAAAACCCTCCAGCGTGATCCGCGACGGCAGCACGGGCGGCACGGCGGACTTCTGGTGATTGAACCAGTCGCTCTCCTTGTTCTGCATCCAGACGATGCACGGGCCGTCCACCGCGCGCACCGCGGCGACCAGCAGGTCCGGATGGTCCATCACTCTGCAATCGGTGAAGGCGAAACGCGAAATCCGCATCCAGTCATCGCCGAGGTTCTCCACACGGATGCGGTGTTTGCCCGCCGGCACGTCCACCGCCACGTCCTCGTCGTAATCCGACTCCCACAGCTTCCACTTCGGCTGATAGCCCCACTTCTTGCCGTGGTTCTCGCCACACAAAAGTTCGCGGTTGAGTTTCTGTTCGCCGTCCACGCAGATGCGCAACACGCCCCGGCGGGAGACGCGGCCGATGCCGACGATGAACTTGCCCGCGTGCGGATAGTCCACAATGAACGTCGGCGGGCTGATCAGGTCCCGATGCCCCGCGCCCTGCAACAACTGGCGGATCTCCATCGCGTCGTTGACGGTGCCGTCGCGCTGAATCGTGAACTCATTCACCGCCGGTTTGACCCACTTGCTGCCCGCCGGCGTAATGACCACGTCGCGCGTGATCGGCGGCGAGGGCGGTTGCACATACTCCGGTGGCGCGACCCGGACCTGGTCCCATCGCACCGTGCCGAACGGCAGGCCCTTGCTAAAACGGGCGATGGACGTGAAATGGAAATAGAGGTCCAGCGGCTCGATGTAGTTCTCGTGCCACCACGGCATGGGAATGCCACAGCACCCGCTGCACAGGGCGGCCCAGTAGGCGTTGTGCACCCCCCAGCCTTTCGGGTCCTTGTCCGCCGTCGAGGCATGGCTGCGAATGCCGAATTCGCCAAAGACGTGCGGCTTCTCGAAATTGTCCCATTGTTCCAGACAGTAATTCCGGACCTGTTCGCCGACAGTGCCGTCGTTGTGGGGGGAGCACTGGGTCTGCACGACGGCCATCTGCGGCAGCCGCCAGCCGGCCTCCGGCCCGGGCTTGCTCCACCAGCGCGTGGTGAGCATGTGCCGGTACGGGGCGAGCACCGCGAGGACCTCCGACTACTCCCGATGCCACGCGATCTTCGTCTCCTCGGTCGTGTCGGCCCAACCCTCCATCTCGTTGCCGAACTCCCAGCAGAGGATGTGCGGCGAGTACCCCCAGCGCGCCACGGTGTAGCGCAGCCGTTTCTTGTAGAGCGTCCGCGACGGTTCGCCGGTGAACCAGTCGCTCACCTTGTCGCACGGACCGCCGTTGGTCTTGTTGAAGGGGTTCGCGCGCCAGCCGCCCTCGCGGAAGTCCTGGTGGGTGTCCATGCAGAGCATGTAGTAGAAATCGAGCTTCTCGGCGAGGTCGAGCAGGTTGTCCAGCCGCGCCGACTGCACCTGCCGATACCAGCCCAGCCGCTCCTCCCATTCGATGCCGAGGCTGAATCCCGACATCCACCAGCGGTTGTAGTTCTCGCCCTTCGACGCCATCTTGCGGATCGCGTCCAGGCCGGTCTGGCCGGTGGTGTGGTAGCCGGGCAGGTTGTGCCCGATCGGCAGGAACGACGCGCCGGAATCGAACTGCATGTAATGCGGGTCCACGCGGCTCGGACGCACGAAGCCCTTCTCCGCCGATGCCTTCACCGTAAAGGTGCCGGCATCCTTGTGGACGCTCCCGCTGCGGTCCTTGGCCGTCAGCTTGACGCTCAACGGGCCGGGCTCGACCGCGGCGATGCGCACGCACCAGTGCCCCGCGCCGACCGGCACCATCACCTCCGCGCCCCCGCGGATTTCGCGGCGATAATCCACCATGAAAAACCCCGGCTGCGTGAATTGCCGTCCGGAGGCCGTCGTCACCGTCGCATCCAGCGCGATCTGGTCGGGATCGAACGGGTTCTCCCACGTGCCGTGCAGGTCCACATCCAGTTCCAGCTTGCCGAAGCGTGGCACGCTCCCGCCCGACGGACTCACCTTCCCGAGGGCGAGCGGTTCGCGGCTCGGCTGGATGTCGCCTGCGAACTTCTCCGGGATCGTGTCGAAGCCGATCTTCAACGACGTGACCGCCTTCTTGCCCACGGGGAAATCGCCGGGGCTCAGGTTCAACTCGAAGCTCTGGCTGCTCTCGTTCACGCGGCATCGCAGCTCCCGGAATCCCTCCGGGGCGAACGCCGCCGCGCATCCGTCGGCCAGTTCCACCAGCAGCGCCTCGCAATCGCCGGAGACATTGCCGCCCACCTTGCCATGCGCCACCGGCCGGGCAAATAGCCGCCGTCCTGCAAACGCCTTCCGGTCAAACGACAGCGTCGCCCACAACCCGGCGGTGATTTTCAGCGGCGCCGTCTTCTCCGTCTCCAGATGCAACACCACACCCTGTTTCACCGGCTCCAGCGCCAGCGTGTACCGCATCGGCGCCGCCCCCTCGCGCGACACCCACGTCCCGCTCTGCCGCAGCCAGCCCCGCCGGTCCAGTTCCGGCCCGCTCGCGATCTTCCCGGCGTCCAGCCGCTCATGAATCCACGCGTCATGCCAGAGGGTGAGGCTCATCTGCATCGCCGGCCCGCCCGCCCGGCGCACCATCACCACCCCCGGCGCGCGAAACACGATCTCGTTGCCGCCCGCGGCCAGCACGAACTCCTTGCCCCGGCTTTCCCAGGACTGGGCAAACGCCGGCGGGACGACACACACAAACGCCAGCAGCCATGGCAACACGGCGGCACGGGTGGAAAACCATCGGGAGGCGGGACAGGAGGTGTTATTCATGACAGGAGCAGGAGCTTAAGCGTTGTCCGCGGCGACTCAAGGCCGAAGTTGGAACGGCGCGGCCGTTTCAACCCGCGCCGCGCGGTCAGGCGGGGCCGGCCGCGGGAACCTCGCCAGACGGCACGGTTCCGCCCAATAAGCATATTTCTCTTGACATATAGCTATTATCACTCTATACTCCCTTTGCCATGAACAACGCGGGACCTCCTGCGGGAGACCGGTGCTGCCGGGCGGCCGAGTCCCGATCCGTCCTTTCCGGATGCCGCCCGAAGACAGGAGGGCTCATCCTCATGGCCCGCCATCGTGGTAACAGCGAAACGAAGCCAAATGGTGTGGCTGCCATGGACGCCAAGGGACGCGAAGGGAATGCAAGGCGGAGGGCCGCCAGCCGGTGGCAGACAGGAGATGCGAATGGTGGTTTTGGACAGAACCATGTTCTATCAAGTCTCAGTCTTTGCGCCCCGGCGTCTTGGATGAGCCAGTCCGTCCCTCCCCCTTTTGTGTGTTTCGCGCCTTTCGTGATTCCAATCCGGTGGAACAAAGCTCAATGGACTCGGCACGAATGAACGTAAATAAACGTAAATGAACGCCAATAAAGGTAAATCAAGGTTGGTTCTGTGTTTTTCGGTTCCTCGCCGTTTTCAGCGGATGAAGCCTCGAAGCTCCCAACTTCAAATCCCTGAAAACAGCGAAAACCTCAAATGTCAAAAATAAGTCTCCTGCTTGCAGAGGGTTGTAATGCAATGGGTGAAGTTTACAAAACGAATCCAAATGCCTAATCCGCTGCAATGCAAATAGATACAATCACAACACCATCCCGGTGGTACGTTCCATGCAACATGACTTTGTCACGACAGGACATAGCCGGAAGCCGGTTCGTCCAACAACACTCTGGGCCTTCCCGAAACGGGGAACGGCCATGCCGAACAGGTCATTCAGACCTTTCGCGCCGATGGCTGTCGAAAACCGAGAAAAAACCTTGAAACACGGCAGGGGCGGACTGTTTACTACCGCGCCCAGTCCGCGGAGTTCCGGGCTGGAAGGCGCGGCGGGGCCGGCGGTTGTCGGCGGCTGCGACAACGCCGGATTTCATGCGAACAGAAAGGACCGTGGTTATGGACAAGGCTGAGGAGACAAAGACAGTCGAGACGTTGCGGACGCTGCCCGGCGATGACGTGCGCCAGATCATGTGGCGGTTTGCCGAGCGCTACGACCTGCAAATGCTCGTGCAGTCCACGCGCGCCGTGGCCCGCGGGCCCGTGGCGCGCCTGGTGGCCGAGGGCGGCCGCAATTCCCACGAGTGGACGGCCGGCAAGTCCGCCCTGCTCCAGTCCTACGACGAGTCCGGCATCACGGCGGCGTTCCTGGACCCGGACCAGGGCGGGTTCGTGGAGGGCCCCAAGAATTTCGTGCTGGCGATGGTGGCGTTCGAGCTGTCGTGGGTGGACGCGGGGGCGGCAACGTGCAGCCTCGCAGGCAACCTCGGTCTGGCGCCGATCCATGAGTGCGGTACGCCGGAACAAAAGGCGTTCTACATGGCCAAGGCCACGCCGCCCAAGCCCGGCGAAAACCGCAAGCCGTGGCGCGCGGCGTTCGCGTTAACGGAGCCGCTGCCGTATGTCGGCGTCGAGACGGGCGTGCTCAGCGGCAAGGTCCGCGTGGCGGAATGGAAGGAAGGCCAGGAGCCGGTCCTCCAGGTGGACAAGCGCGGCCGGTTCATCACCAACATGGGCTTCGCGAACATCGTCACCGCCGCCGTGGACACGGCCGACCCGCGCATCAAGCGCAGTTGCATGGTGATCATCGAGGACACCGATCCCGGCGTGTTCGACCCCGGCGTGCCGACGAAGAAGCTCGTGCACCAGCTCTCCTCGACCAATGACCCGGTCTTCAGTGTCAAGGTCCCCGCCAACCGGATCATCGGCGGCTACACGATCAAGGACGGCGTGATCGTGCCGAACGTCAGCCACAGCGAGATGATCGAGGCGGTGTTCCGCCGGACGCGCGTGACGGTGGGGTTGATGACGTCGGCAAAACTGCTCTCGGCGGTGGAACCGCTGATCCGCTACCAGCGCAGCCGGTTCCGCGGCAGCGAGACGACGACGCCCGGGTCGCCGCGCTACGACCTCGGCCTGCAGGGCAAGGAGGACGTTGTGCACCGGCTCGTGGACATCTGGGCCACCGGCGAGGCGGCCTCCTCCCTCGGCTTCGAGGCCGCGCGGTTGTTCGACGTGCTGGACCCTCTGGAGAAACAGAAGGACGAGATTTTTGCGCAGAAGAAGATCGAGGGCGCCCGCTCCCAGCTCCGCGCGTTGATGCCGGTGCAGAAGGACGCCATCGAGTACCTGCAGCTCGCCGCGAAACCCGGGGCGGAGCGCGATGCGAAGCGGTTCGAGGCGCTCCAGAACGACACGCTCGTGCAGTTCGTGTTGTGCGATTCGCTCGCCAACGTGCTCTGCCCGGCGACCAAGCTCTGGAACACCGGCTACGGCGCGAACATGATGCGCGAGGCGGTGAGCCTGATGGGCGGCTACGGCATCACGGAAGACTGCCCCGGCTTCCTCGGGCACAAGTGGATGGACGCGCAGCTGGAGGCGACCTACGAGGGCCCCGAGTCGGTCCAGCGCCGCCAGCTCTCGCTGACGATGACGACCGACGTGTTTCTGGCGCACATGAAACAGTGGATCCTCGAGCTGCGGCAGATCGCGTCCGAGCGGCCCGGCACCGGCGCGTGCGCGCTCGGCACGGCGATGCAAATGTGGCTCTGGACGCTGAACCACCTGCAGAACACCACCGACGCCCACGGCCAGAAACTCTATCACAGCAACCGCCAAGGTGTGACGTTCCCGCTGACGGATGCGCTCTGCTGGCTGCTGGCCGCGCGCTACCAGATTCTCGACGTGATCGAGCTGGCGCGCAAGGGCCCGGAAAACCCGACGGTGGCCGAAGGGCTGCCCGGCCTCTTGAACTTCATGTACGACCTCTGCCATGTCCAGTCCGCGCGCGCCGCGGCGGAAGTCGGCCGCATCTGCGCCGAGCTGGTCTATGGGTACAACCGCCACCCGGCGTGGGACGACGAGGGCTGCGCCGCGTGTTACGGCGCCGCGGACCTCGACGACATCGAGGGCGTCATCCCCGGCATCGCCAGCACGGCGCGCAACTGCAGCGACGTGACCGAGGCGGGCCAGACCCATGCGGTCAAGGCCGGCCCGTGCGTGCGTTTCGCCGGCGCGGAGGATTTCATCCATCTGCGCGTGAAACTCGACGGCTGTCTCACCGGTGCGCGCCTCGCCAAGGACCGCGCGGCCGATGCGCTGACGAAGGTGATGATCCCGGAAGCGCTCGACTATCCGAAGTGAGCGGCCCTTTTTCGCGTTGCGGACCTGAAAAACGCCGGTAAACTGGAGGCGTTATGGCACAGTTGATTTTCGAGAAACCGAGCGGCGATCGGGTGGAGATCACCGTCGAGGCGGACCCGCTCTCCATCGGCCGAGGGCCGACGGCGGACGTGAGTCTCGAAGACATGGAAGTGTCGCGCCATCACTGCGCGCTGCTGCTCTGGGATGACGACTGGGTGCTGAAGGACGGCGGTTCCGTCAACGGCACATGGGTCAACCAGAAGCGCATTCAGGTGGTCCTCCTCAAGAACGGCGACATCATCCGCATCGGCCAGACCGAGATGGAGTTCCGCACCGAGGAGCGCCAGCGCGGCCGGAGCCCCAGCGCGACCCTCCAGTTGCTCGTGCCGCCCAAGACCGTGCCGGTGGCGGTTCCCGTCAAAAACTGAATCCGTTCGTCACGCGGTGTTCCGTGAGGCATCCCTATCATGAAGCTTTGCACCTTTGAATCCAAACGCCGGTTGCGCACGGGCTGCGTCGCGGGCGATTCCGTGGTGGATCTCGCCGCCGCCGCGGCCGCGTTGCCCGCGTTCCGGAAGGACGCGGACCTATTCCACTGCGTCGAGTGCCTGTT
>CAZAAF010000067.1:0-10236 GCA_964482575.1 uncultured Verrucomicrobiota bacterium
AAGCCGGAGCAGTTGAAGGGGCCGAACGCCGAGATTCCCGGGTACTGGTGCAAGAATCCGGCCGAGACCATCGAGGTCATGAAGACCGTGGAGAAGCCGTGGATTGCCTTCAAGGTCATGGCGGCCGGCGCGATCCCGCCGCGCAGCGCGTTCCGCTATGTCTTCGAGAACGGCGCGGATTTCTCGCTCGCCGGGATGTTTGATTTCGAGATCGCCGATGACGTGAAGATCGCCGGCGAAGTGCTTGCCAGCCTGCCGGCGCAGCGGGCCCGTCCGTGGCGGGGGTAGGGGACGGTTGCACAAGACGCCGGAGAGGTTAAGTTAACGCACGGAATGCCGTTGTTGTGGAACACGACGGATTTCTGAAGCCGTGCTCATCACGAAGGATGATTCTCGGGAGGAAGCCGTTTATTCAGGGAACGAATATGACAGCCGCCGGGTTCGGCTGTGCCCGACAAACGTATTGTCGTTTTGATTTACCATTTTCTGTTTTGTTGACGTGCATCAATTCACGTCAGGCGGTGTTCTGTCATGGTGTGTGCATTCGCGGAGCCGCAGGCTTGCGGCAGGTGCGCGTGGAACCCAGTAACTGAGTGAAAGGAAAAAACTGAATCATGTTCTGTAATCAATGTGAGCAATCGTTCCGGTGTGTTGGCTGTTCGAGCAGTCCCGGGGTGTGCGGCAAGAATGAGGATGTCCAGTCCGTGCAGGAGATCATCCTCTACGGGCTGAAGGGCATGGCGGCCTATGCGCACCACGCGCGCCGGCTGGGCAAGACCGACGAGTCGGTCAACGCCTTCATCGAAGAGGCGCTCTTCTCGACCATGACCAACGTCAATTTCGACCTCGGCAGCCTGTTCGACATCGCGATGGAACTCGGCCGCAAGAACCTCCGCGTCATGGAAATGCTGGACGCCGGCCACGTCGAGACGTTCGGCAAGCCGTCGCCCACGCAGGTGACCGAAGGCACCAAGGCCGGCCCGGGCATCCTCATCACCGGCCACGACCTCGTGGACCTTGCCGACCTGCTCAAGCAGTGCGAGGGCACAAACGTGAAGGTCTATACCCACGGCGAGATGCTGCCGGCGCACATGTACCCGAAGCTGCGCAATCACCCGAACCTCGGCGGCCACTACGGCGGTGCCTGGCAGGAGCAGAAGGACGAGTTCGCGAAGTTCACCGGTCCGGTCGTTGCGACCACCAACTGCATTGTGATTCCCAAGGAAAGCTACTCGGACCGCGTGTTCACCACGCGCGTCACGGCCGTGCCGGGCGGTGTGATCCTGAAGGACAACGATTTTCGCCCCGTCATCGAGAAGGCGCTCAAGTGCCCGCCGTTGCAGGAGAAGATCGTGCGCACCTCCACCATCGGCTTCCATCGCCAGGTCATCCTCGACGCCGCGCCCACCATCGTGCAGGCGGTCAAGGACGGCAAGATCAGCCGCTTCTTCGTCATCGGCGGTTGCGACGGCGCGGAGCCGGGACGCAACTACTTCTCCGATTACGCGCAGGCGACGCCGAAGGATTCGTTCATCCTCACGCTCGGCTGCGGCAAGTACCGCATCCGCGACTTCCACTACGGCGACCACCTCGGTCTGCCGCGGCTCATGGACATGGGCCAATGCAACGACGCCTATGGCGCCATCGCCGTGGCGGTCGCGCTGGCGAACGCCTTCAAGTGCGGCGTCAACGACCTCCCGCTCACGCTCGTGATCAGCTGGTTCGAGCAGAAGGCCGTGGCCGTCCTGCTGACGCTGCTGTCGCTCGGCGTGAAGAACATCACCCTCGGACCGAACCCGCCGTCGTTCGTGACGCCGGGCGTCTTCAAGATCCTGCAGGAGAAGTTCAACCTGCGGTTGACCGGTCCCGACGCCAAGGCCGACCTCGCCGCGGTGATGAAGAACTGATTGTCAGATCGAGTCGTGAAGGCGACTGCACACCGCGCTCGTGGCGCTTCCCGCCGCGGGCGCGGTGTTGCTTTTCAGGGGAAAAAGCCGTTCCGCAGGTGGACAGCGGTGAACGTGGATGCTAGTTTCCGTGTCAAATGGAGCAGGCCAGGGCCGAAAAACCGAGATGAAGCGATTCAAACCATTGCCGGACGGAGTGGCGGATGCCTGGATGGGGCGTCTGAGAGGCAAGACGCTTGACGAAATCATTGCCCTGCTGGGGGCGCCGGTGGAGGAGGGCGGGCCCTCCAATCGGTTGGGCACCTATCCGGAGGGAAATCGCATTGCGTGGCAATTCACCAAGACCCTGCGGTTCGCCGTCAAGGAGGGGCCGGTGAAGACGCTGGTTGTCTGTGTGCTCAAGGGCGGCGGGTTCACCTTCGAGTTTCGCGGCGAAGAGCTGCCGGGGACGGGGAAGTAAGGCGCGTTTTTTGTGTGCTTTGTCGAAAGGTGGAGCGCATTTACGTGGAACGTGACGAGTCTCCGATCTCGCGGCGGTGATGAAGAGCCGATCGCCGGTTTGTAGATCGAGAAGCCGTCTGCGCACGGCGCTCGTGGCTCTCCCTGCTGCGGGCCCGGTGCTCGTTATGGAGGAAAGAGGAAACCACAGATGGACACAGGTGAACGCGGATGATATTGTGCGCAATCAGGAGGGAGGTTTTAAGGCTATGCCGCAATTCATCGAGAAACGCCCAACAGCCGTTTCAGTGGTCGGTTGGTTTTGGATCATTGTGGGGGGCTTCATCGTTCTCACCGGTGTGGGCGCGTTTTTGGGAGAGCAACCCCCTGCGTCTTTGGTGGATGATGTGGCCAGGAAGTATCCTGTGCATGCGTGGGTGATGCGGTATTATTCCCTGTTGTTGCTGTTGTTGAGTGGGTTTGGGCTGCTGGCCGTGTTTTTTGGGATTGGCTTTCTTCGTTTGCGGAAGTGGGCGCGCACGGCCTTGGAGGTGATTTCATGGCTCGCCTTGACAGGTGTTGTTGCCATTGCAATCGGCATGGTGACCATGACGTTCAATCATCTGAAAATTGGCTTTTTGCTTTTCACAATGGCTTTCGTGCTCATCGGCACAGCTTTTTATTGGGTGCCTCTCGGCCTCGTTCTTCGCGCCTTGCGGAGCAAGAAAGTGCGCGATGCTGTTTCGGGCGAAGCCGGAAGTGTGGAGGGGACGACGAAGACGTGAAACCAAAGATGCATACCTATAAACATGGATGCAAATGGTGGAGCGCGTTCTCCGAACGCGCTGCGGCATGAACCATAGCCGGACTTGGGGAAGACGGTCCATCCATCCGTATCCCGTTGTGGTTCCCTGCTGCTTTTGGTGAGGATGGATTAGAATTCCAGACGTCGCGGAGCGACGTTTGAATCGTTCACGCGTCGCTCCGCGACGCCCATGGGCGTGGTCCTTAACCGTGGGCTGAAGCCCACGGCTACCGTCATGGTCTCGCTCCGCGAGGCCAAAACCGCCTGCGGATCAGAGCCAATCTCCTGGAGATGGCGCCTTGCCAGTCACTGAAAACAGCGGGGAACCCCTCCTGATAATCCTCTCCTGCAAGCTCTTCCCGAGTGGCGATGATTCCCGAAGGGTGGGGCGAGACTCTGTCGAGCCACCTTTGGGAGAAACCGTCTGCTGGCCGGCGGAGGCTCGACGGAGGCTCGCCCCACCGGTTTTGATCGTGGCTTCGCCGCGTTGTCCATCCGTGGCGGCTGCCTCCACCCGTTTTCCGCTCATTGGCACTTAGGTATCAGGGGTATAGCGTTGACAGGCGGGGGCGTGGCGCGTTTAATCGCGGCTCAATCATGTTGCGACCATCTGGAAAACTGATGTTGTCCGCGGTCTGTTTGAACCTGGAGCCTCCTGCCATGAACAAATGCATTTCCATGACCTTCTCGATGCTTGCCGCGCTGGCGTTGTCCGCCTTCGCGCAGGGCGATCCCTATGCGGACCTGTCGTCCTACGATTTCGGCAAGAAGTCCGACATGCTGGCCACCATCCAGCAGGAGATTCGCGAGGCCAAGCCGGCCGGCTATCCCGCCATCGAGGCGAAGCTGCTGGCCGCCCTCGCCAAGCCCGACACGACCTATGCCTGCAAGAAATTCGTCTGCGAACAGCTCCGCGTCATCGGCTCGAAGGCGTGCGTTGCGCCGCTGCTGAAGATGCTCAACGAGGAGAAGTCGGCGGATGTCGCCCGGCTGGCGCTGGAAAACCTGCCGTGCAAGGCGGTGTGCGAGGGGTTGCTCGCGGCGTTGAAGACGTCGAGCGGCACGATCCAGATCGGCATCCTCAACACCCTCGCCGCGCGGCATAACCAGGCGCTGGTGGATGTGGTGAAGGGCTATCTCGGTTCCGACAACGCCGACCTGGTGCGCGCGTCGTTGCAGGCCCTCGGCCGCGTCGGCGGCGCGGGCGCAGTGGCGGCGTTGAAGTCGGCGAAGGTGGCGGCGGCGTGCGAGCCGCTGCGCGAGCGGGCGTTGATGGATGCCGCGTTCAATCTCGCCAAGGCCGGCGACAAGGCGGCGGCGGTGGCGGTGTTCGACGAGGAATTCCGGAAGGGCAAGAGCCAGCCCGCGGTGATCGCGGCGTTGAACGGCCTTGTGGATTTTGCCGGGGCCAAGGGTTTGATCGTCATGTGCAGCGCGCTCAAGGACGCGCAGTTGCCGGTGGCGCTGGCGGCGGCGAAGGCCGCCCAGCGGATGGAGGGCCCGGCGGTGACGAAGGAATTGTGCGAGGCGCTGCCCTCGCTGCAGCCGGCGGTGCAGGTGGCGGTAGTCCGCACACTGGCCGAGCGGGGCGACAAGGCTGCGCTGCCGGCAGTGAAGGCTGCGCTGGGCAGCCCGGCGGAGGCGGTGAAGGTGGAAGCCGCGCTCGCCCTGGAGAAGGTGGGCGATTCCAGCGTGGTGGCCGACCTCATTGCGCTGGCGACGGCCGAGGGCGACGTGGCCGCGGCGGCGCAGCAGACGCTCGGGCGCATCAACGCGAGCGGCGTGAACGAGGCCATGACCCGGATGCTCGACGATGCCGACGCGAAGAAGGTGCGCGTGGCGGCGTTGACGCTGAAGGCCCGTGCGGACCGCACGGTGGTGCCGCAGTTGCTGAAGATGGCGGGCAGCGACAAGAAGGACATTCGCGGCGCGGCGCTGGAGGCCCTGGACGGTTTTGCGGGCGCGGACGAGATGCCGGCGTTGCTGGCGTTGCTGGAGAAGGCCGACAACAAGGACAAGGTTTCCTCCGTCCTCTGGAAGGCCACGCAGGCGCTCGGCACCGAGGATGTGCGATTCGCCAAGCTCTGGGCCGGCGCCTCGGGCTGCTCCGAGACGACGAAGGCGACGTTGATCTCGCTGGCCAGCACCGGCGCGGGCGAGGAGTCGCTGAAGATTTGCGCGGACGTGTTCGTATCCGGTCCGGCGGCGTTGAAGGACCCGGCGGCGCGCGCGCTGTTCAACTGGAAGTCGGATGCCGCCGTCGCACCGATCACGGACGTGATCGCGAAGACGGGCGACGCCAAGCACAAGATCCTCGGCGCGCGCGCCATCGTGCGCATCCTGAACGACCGCAAGTGCGGCTGGAACGTGCAGAAGAAGACCGCGGCGCTGCAGAAGCTGCTGCCGTTGCTGGAGCGGCCGGAAGACAAGAAGATGATCGAGACCGCCATCGAGACGGTCAAGCGCCCGAAGAAGTAGGCCGCCGCGTTTTGACTGGATGGATCGTTTCGGGGGAGAACATATGAGCCTGAGGGTTTCCCGCCGTCGTTTTCTGAAGGGGGCGGCCACCGCGGCAGGCGCGCTGGCGTTTCCCAATCTCATTCCCGCCACCGTGCTGGGTGCGAACGCGCCGAGCCAGAGGATCACCGTCGGCAACATCGGCCAGGGCACCCAGGGGCGCGGCCATCTCGGCTACTGCCTCGGCCGCGCCGACGTGCAGGTGATCGGGGTGTGCGACGTGCACAAGGGTGTGCGCGACCATTTCTGCGAGACCACGAACAGCCGGTACGCCGACCGCACGCGCAAGGGCGACTACAAGGGGTGCAAGACGTTTGAGGATTACCGCGAACTGCTGGCGATGCCCGACCTCGATGCGGTGACGATCGGTGTGCCGGACCACTGGCATGGATTGGTCGCCGTGGCGGCGTGCAAGGCGGGCAAGGATGTCTATTGCGAGAAGCCGCTGGCGCTCACGAACTGGGAGAGTCGCGCCATCGCCGACGCGGCCCGCGAGAACAGCACCGTCTTCCAGACCGGCAGCCAGCAGCGCAGCAACCGCGCTTTCCGGTATGCCAGCGAACTGGTGCGCAACGGCGTCATCGGGAAGGTGAAGGAGGTCTGGGTCAGCATCGGCGGGCCGTCGAAGCCGTTCTGCGACCTGCCCGAGGAGCCGGTGCCGGCGGGATTGAACTGGGATTTCTGGCTCGGCCCGTCGCCCTGGCGTCCGTACAACTCGGTGCTGGCGCCCGACGGCTGGACGCACAGCTTCCCGAACTGGCGCGGCTACGGCGAGTTTGCCAGCGGCGGCCAGGCGGATTTCGGCGCGCATCACTTCGACATCGCGCAATGGGGCCTCGGCACGGACCACACCGGGCCGGTGGAGGTGATTCCGCCGGATGGCAAGGATATCAAGAACCTCACCTATACCTATGCCGACGGCACGAGGATGATGGTCGGCAACAAGGTGGCCGGGTCGGCCACGCAGTGGATTGGCGAGAAGGGCTGGGTGGCCGTGAACCGCGGCGACTGGCTGCAAACCGAGCCGGCGCATCTGGCGGGCACGCAGTTCGGGCCGAACGACATCCATCTGTACGAGAGCAAGGACCATTTCGACAACTGGTTCACCTGCATCCGGTCGCGCAAGCCGACGATTTGCACGGCGGAGATCGGCCACCGCACCGCGACGATCTGCCAGATCGGCATCATCGCCTTCCGGCTGGGGCGTCCGCTGAAGTGGGACCCGAAGGCCGAGACGTTCCCGAGCGACGCCCAGGCGAACCGGCTGTTGACCCGGTCGATGCGGTCGCCGTGGACGTTGTGAGCAGCGAGAAGACAGAAGTCAGAAGACGGAGTTCAGAAGGTTGAAGCTGAACGTTGAAAGACCGAGTCGGAAGAGAGCCGAGGGAGACATGAACATGAAGAATGCTTTCAAGATGTTGACGGTGGCCGCCGTGCTGGGGCTGGCGGTCGTGAGCGGGGCGCAGGACAAGCCGAAACCGGCGCCGGCGCCCAAACCGCCGCAGGACAAGACGGTGCTGCCGGCGATCAAGGCGGAGGACCTGGCCAAGATCGAGGCGGCGCTGCCCGCCAAGGCCGCGACCCCGAAGAAGGCGCACAAGCTGCTGGTGTTCTGGCGCTGCGATGGCTTCTTCCACACGGCCGGCATCGCCTACGGCAACAAGTGCCTCGAGCTGCTCGGCCAGAAGACCGGCGCGTTTACGTGCGATTTTACGCGCGAGTGGGAGGCGCTCGACGCCGAGAACCTGGCGAAGTATGACGGGCTGGTGTTCAACAACACCACCTCGCTCGACCCGACGCCGGAGCGCAAACAGGCGATCCTCGACTTCATCCAGAACGGCAAGGCCATCATCGGCATCCACGCGGCGACCGACAACTTCAACAAGTGGGTGGACGGCCAGAAGCTGATGGGCGGTCGGTTTGCCGGGCATCCGTGGGGCGGCGGCGGCCCCGGCGGCAAGGAGACGGATGGCAAGTGGGCCTTCAAGCTGGACGAGCCGGACCACGTGCTCTGCCGCGCGTTTGGCGGCAAGGGGTTCCGGCTGAAGGATGAGATTTACCAGTTCAAGGACGCGTACACGCGCGCCGACCGCCGCGTGTTGATCGGCATGGACCTGTCCGATGAGGCGACCTCCAAGGCCATCACCACGCCCGACCCGAAGACCGGCAAGCCGCGAGGCTGTCGCGACGACGGCGATTATGCGGTGTCGTGGATCAAGAACGTCGGCAAAGGCCGGCTGTTCTACTGCTCGCTCGGGCACAATGGCACGGTCTTCGAGGAGCCAGCGATCGTGCAGTATTATCTCGACGGCATCCAGTGGGCGCTGGGCGATACCGAGGCCGACGCCACGCCGAAGAAGTAACGGCGGCGCCCGGAGGGCGCGCGGGATTCAGTGCCGGAGGTGCAGCGGGCGCGGCGATGCGCAGAGACGCTGCGCTTTCCGTAGCGTGGCGCCGGAATTCGCCGGGAATGACGACACGAGGAGACGGTCCTGGAGATACCATGAAATCGAAAATCACCCGCTCGACTGCCTTGTCCACCTCCTTGAAACACACGGCGCTGGTGCTGGCGTTGGGCACCGCCGTGTCTGCGTGGGCGGGACAGACGTTCACTTACCTCGACCTGATCAAACGGCTCACAGATTTGGAGTCGCTGTCGGTGCTGCCCTTGCCGGGCGAGAAATGCCAGCAGTGGTCCAGTTATGACCGGTCCAGCCGGTACGATGAAGCCACCGGCAAGTATGTGAAGTGGGACGCCAACGGCGACGGCAGCGGCATCATCCGCAAGGAAGGCGACCTGTCGGTCGTTGCGGAAATGGAAGGTCCCGGCGTCATCTGGCGCATCTGGTCGGCGCGACCGGAGCAGGGCCATGTAAAAATCTACCTCGATGGGGCGGCTGAGCCGGTGGTGGATCTGCCGTTCAAGAAGTATTTCGACGGCACGGAGGCGCCGTTCATCGGGAAGGCCGTGGTGCACACGGTGGCCAACGGTTGGAACAATTACGTCCCGATCCCGTTCCGCAAGTCGTGCAAGATTGTTGCCGGGAAAGGCTGGGGCGCGTACTACCACTTCACCTACACGACCTATCCCAAGGACACGGTGCTGCCGGTGTTCCACCGGCAGTTGTCTCCGGAGGAAACGGCGGCGCTGGCGAAGGTGGACGATGGCCTGGCGGCGCACTGCGGCGACGACCCGGCGGGCGCACGCCGCGGCGAGGCGGAGGAGTCCACCACCGTTACCGTCGCCGTGGGCAAGACTGCCGTACTGGCGGAGTTGAACGGACCGCAGGCGATCACAGAGTTGCGGACGAAGATGGACCTGCCCGCCCCGCCGGACGATCGCGATGTGCTGCGCGAACTCTGCCTGCGCATCACGTGGGACGACGACGCTCAACCGGCGGTCTGGGCGCCGCTCGGCGATTTCTTTGGCTCCGCGCCGGGGTTCAACAAGTACCGCTCCCTGACGCTCGGGATGACCGAGGAGGGGTGTTACTCCTACTGGTACATGCCGTTCGCGAAGAAGGCGCGCATCGAGCTGGTCAACGACGGGAAGGAAAAGCGCACCGTCACGTTCACCGTGCGGCATGCACCGCTGGCGCGTCCGGTGGAGACGCTGGCGCGGTTCCACGCCAAGTGGCACCGCGACGTGTTCCTGCCGGAAGAACCGGAGCGGCGGGCGATCGACTGGCCGATGCTCAAGGCGCAGGGCTGCGGGCGGTTTGTGGGCGTGATGCTGCACATCTGGAACCCGCGCGGCGGCTGGTGGGGCGAGGGGGACGAGAAGTTCTTCGTGGATGGCGAGAAGTTCCCGTCCACGTTCGGCACCGGCTCGGAGGATTACTTCGGCTATGCGTGGAGTTCGGCGCTGCTGTTCACGAATGCCTATCACAACCAGACGCACAATGACGGCGGTTGCCGCGGCCACATCAGCGTCAACCGCTGGCACATCGCCGACAACATCCCGTTCCACCAGAGCTACGAGGCTGACATCGAGAAGTACTTCAAGAATGAGAAGCCGACGCTCTACGCGCTGATGGTCTATTGGTACCAGGCGGCGGGACAGGCGGACGCGTATGCGCCGGTGCCGCTGGACGAGCGCGTGGGCTGGTACGTGAAGCCGCCCAACACCCGTGTGGCGGGCGCGCTGGAAGGCGAGGAGTTGAAGATTGTCGAGCGGACCGGCGGCCAGGCCCATCCGCAGGACCTGACCCATTTCGGCGGCGCGTGGAGCGACCAGGCACATCTCTGGTGGATCGACGGCAAACCGGGCGATCGGCTCACCGTGGAGGTGCCGGTGAAGGAGGATGGGCGTTACAAGCTGACCGTCCAGCTCACGAAGGCGCGCGATTACGGCATTGTGCAGCTCGCACTCGACGGCGCGAAGCTCGGCGCGCCGGTGGACCTCTACAACCCGCAGGTCATCCCGACCGGCCCGCTCGATCTCGGCGTGCATGACTTGAAGAAGGGCAGCCATCGTCTGATGCTGGAGATCACCGGCGCCAATGAGAAGGCTGTCCAACGCCACATGGCCGGTCTCGATTATGTGAAGCTGGAGCGGGTGCCGTAAGG
>CAZAAF010000067.1:10246-12605 GCA_964482575.1 uncultured Verrucomicrobiota bacterium
AAGGCCGCGGTCCCGGCGAAGGAAGGCAAAACCGAATGAAGACCTTTGTTGCTGCGTGTGTCGTCTCGCTGTGGGTGAGTGTGGCGTCGGCGTCGGCCGCCGATTCAGGGGCCAGGACGACGGCCTGGAACGACGGCTATCCGCTGAAGGGGTTGAAGAACGCGGACGCGTTCCTGGCGTCGTTCAAGGCCAAAGCCCAACATCCCGGCAAGGACGGCAAGCTGCGCATTCTCATCATTGGCGACAGTCTCAGCGACGGCCACTATCATTGGTCGCACCACTTCCGCAGGGACCTGCAGGCGGCGTACGGCGACGGCGGGCTGGGGGCTTTGTGGGCGACCTTCGCTCAAAACAGGGCCACCAGCGTGCCCGGCTGGCTTTGGAGTGAGGACGATTTTACGTCGCAGACCGCAGGCCACTGGCGGCAGGGATGGGGCGCGCGCGGCGACGTCTGGCCGCACCTCGGTTGGAACGGCATGTTTCTCGCCACCGACGATCCGCAGGCATCCTACGAACTGCACGCGAAGGGCAGCCGGTTTACCGTGGTTTACAGCAGCGGCACCTTCCAGACCTTCGACGGGGCGCCGGTGGTGAACCGGGCTGCCGGGTTCACGATGGCCCTCGACGATCGCCGGCAGACCGTCGCGCCCGCCGCCGACGATGCGCCGCTGGACATCGGGCTGGCGACGCTCGAGGCGCCGTATGGCCGGCATGTCCTGCGCATCGAGGGGGTGCACGGTGGAACGCACTGGCTGCACGGCGTGATCGTCGAGAACTCCGTGCCGGGCGTGGTCGTGTACAACATCTCGCGCGGCGGCTACTGGGCGCACGATTTCATCTGGCGGCAACCGGGCTGGGAGAAGATCCTGCGCGCCTTCGCCCCCGATTACACCATCATCTTCCTGACCAAGCCCGAGAGCGACGGCAGCGGGCCGGTGGGCAATTCCAACCGGCTGTACGAATACGAGCGGCTGGTGCAGCGCGTGTCGCGGGCCGTGCCGGCCACGCAGTTCCTCTTCTTCAAGTGCTGGGACCCGCGCGACGGCATCAGCCCGGCGGACGCGCAGACGTGGAAGGAGCGGACGGCGTGGTTTGAAGCGAACCATTACCCCTATCTGGATTTGCAGGCCGGATTGGATGCCGGGGCCATGAAGCAGCTCGGCTGGTTTGCCGACAACATCCATCTGGCGCCGCGCGGTGGACAGGGGATTGGCGACGCGATTGCGCGCTTGTTCCTGCCGTAGAAGGGGAGCCGGCCCGTCCGGTCGATGTCCAACCGTGCGGCGGTCCCCGGACAACGGTCGCGGACGCGCTTGTCGGGCCCGGAAAAAGAGCGGAGTCGTTGCGTTTTGGATTGGCGGCCACCCGTGTGACGGGTAAAATGCTTTTGAGTCACATTTTCATGACACCCAGGATTATCGGCGAACCATTATCGGCGGCAGGCCCTGACGGGAAGCACAAGTCGAAGATCGACACGGTTTTCATCAACAGCCGGACCATTGTGACGTTGCCAGGCATTCACGCCACGCAACGCACGTCCTATTTGCAGATCCTCAATGAGCAGCGGGTGGCGGCGGGCCAGCCGCCGTTGACCGAGGAGGAGGAAACGGCCGAGTTGAGCCAGTCCGTGGATCTCGTGATCGAGGACGACACGGTCTTGATCCGGCCCGACCCGGAGCGGATGGAGATGGCGTTCACAGCGGACGAGATCATCCAGGAACTGATGCCGAAGGAACAGATCAAGTTCCTGTACGTCCGCGACGACCGGGTGCGCAGCGCGATCCGGAAGCAGGGCGAGAGCTGGCGCATCAATCCCTTGCCGCGGTCACCCGCCGACATGCAGCGGATGATCCTTGATTCGCGGATCGGCATCGGCGGGCGCGAGATTTATTACTTCAACCGGGAATCCGGCACGCGGTTTCTCACGTACCAGGAGTTCGCGGGGCTGGGGACGCTGGAGGAGTCGGAGCGGCGGCGGTTGCTCATGGAAATCAAGGAGGGCACCGGCCAGTACAACCGGCTGGGGCATCCCGAGATCGCCTTTTTCATGACCGGCTTGGGCCTGCGGGCGGCGGACCTGGCGGCGTATGACTTCATGGCGATGCCGGTGGACGCGTTGCAGGCGGCGTTTGAGGCGGTCCGGCAGAAATTTCATGACGCTGTCCCGGCCGAGGTGCGGCGGGACGACATCAACCAGACGGAATGGCGCAACCGCATGTACGCGGCGCTGATCGGCGCCAAGGAGGAGACCATCTCCGAGGAGGCCCTGTTGGGGCTGGGGTCGGAATTCTACATGCAGGTGGAGTGGCTGCCGGGCGGGCGGATTGAGGAGGGGGAGTTGGTGTTCGACTCCGTGATG
>CAZAAF010000068.1:0-12596 GCA_964482575.1 uncultured Verrucomicrobiota bacterium
CCTCCACGCGCTCCACCGTGGTGCGTCCGGGATGCAGCCATGCGTCCTCCGGGATCGGTTCAAGCTGGCTGCCCCGCCGCCAGCCGAGCACCATGCCGGGCGGAAACTCGCCACCCGCCTTGACGTGATAGTAGTCGATCTTGGCCAGATCCCCGGTGACCTTCACATTCTGGCCGTGCACGCTCTTCTGGTTGGCGCGGCCATCGTGGACGCCCGCCCACTCCAATTCATACCGGTCGTTCACCAGCACGAACGATGCGTCGGAGGACTGGGTGTACAGGTACAGGTCCTTCAGGCCGCGCGTCCGGATCCAGCCGGTATAGTGCGTCACAAACCGCACCGTGTCACCGAACGGGTTGGTGGCGTGATACACCTTCGGCTCGAACCCCGCGCCGTCCACGTCCGTCGCGCGCCGCCAGGTGTTCTCCATCTCCCCCCAAGTCTCGAACTTCCCGGAGGCCGGCAGCCGCCGCGTTTCCATCAACAGGCTCACCAACGGCCGCCACGTCTCGCCGCGGCGCGATTTGCCGCCTCCGAAATACAGGTAATAGACCGCATGGTGCTTCAGATCCCGCGCGAGGAAAAGCACGCGCTGCCCCTCGCCGCGCCAGACCGGCGCGATCGGCACCGGCTTGCCGTCGGCGTCGAGGAGAACGCAATCGCTGAGGTTGGGCAGCGTGTGGCCGAATTCCGGGAGGAGGATTTCGTAACCGGTCTCGGGACTGGACGCCGCGGAATCGGCGCGGACCACGGCGCGATAGGGCGCGTACGGCACCGCCTACGCTGCAGGGGATTCGGCCGGAGTTTCGGCCTTGGCTGGCCGCCGTGCCGCCCCAGCCGGCATGGCCAGCGCCATCAATAAAAGAATGCAGGAAAGCGGTCGGGCTACGGTCATCACTTTCCTTCGGTGAGCGAGCGGTAGTACTCGGTCATCATGTCCTTGTATTGCGCCGGCACGGAACCTTCACTGCTGCCGAGCAGTTGTTTCTCCTCGGCGCGCACCGCGTCGTCGCCCGTCAACTGCACCACATTGCCGGAGCCGAGGCCGGCCTTGACCTCCTGCAGCCTGCGCAGGATCTGCGCCTTCAACCGGCCGTAATCGCCCATCTTGCCGTACTTGAGCGCCCACGCCGCCTGCTCCTGGAGGCGCGCGACATCGGAGAGGCCGTCGGCGCGCAGGTTCAGCATCTGCGCCTGCGTCACGGCCTTGGCGGTCTTGTTCTTGAGCAGCTCCTGCTGCACCGCGAGCGCATCGGCCGCAAGTTTTTTCGGCGCCTGCGAGCCGCGCAACGGGGCGTTGCCCTCCATGCCCATGCGGTCGCCAAACGCGCCGGCCTTGCCGCCCGCGTCGGTCGCCTTCGTCGTCGTCGGGCCGTCCGGGTCCTCGATCATGCCGCGTGACATCTTGGAATTGGAGCGACGCGCGTCGAGGTCGCTGCCCTCGAGGTTCTGCGTCTTGCCGCCCACCATCTCACCGTCGCTCATGCCCTGCCGTCCGCCGCTGGACCGGCCGTTCTGGATGTTCTTGTTCGGCGGCGTGTTGCCGGACTTGCCCTGCGCGCTGAAGCCGGGCATCGGGCCGTCGGCGATTTCCCAGCCCTGCGCGGCCTGCGCCAGCGCCTGGTTGGAGGCGGCATCCTGCGCGTCGTCCTTGATGTCCTGCTGCTCCTTCAACAGGTTGCCGACGATGTCATCCATGGCATCGGGCAGCGGCAGGTTCGGCATGTCCGGCATCTCGCGCTTGTCGAAATTCTCGTCGAGCCACTTGGTCGTGTCGCTCTTCTGCGGCAGCCACGCCTCCATGTCCTCCTCGATCTTCTTGGCCTTCTCGATCGCCGCCATCAGGCCGTCCTCCTTCTGCACGGCCACCTCCGTCGGCTTGAGGTTGTTCTTGTTGACGTCCTCCTTGTCGGCCTGGATGACGTCCTCGAAGATCTCGTTCACCGACATGCGCAGTTCCTCGTACGACTGGATGTCGGGCCAGACATGCGCGTCCACCAGCATCTGCTCCAGCACGCTCTCCATCAACTGCTTGGTCTTCTTGATCTCCTCGGCCAGCGCCATGTCCTCCGGGTCCATCTTCCCCTTGTGCAACCAGTCCTTGCTCTTCTCCACCACGTCCTTCTGGAGCGACAGGAGCGTATCGAGCTTGGCCTTGAGCGCCGCCAGTTGCGCGCGCAGCTTGTCGATATTCGCCGCGCCCTGCATCTTCTGGCCCTCCTCAATGAACCGGACGATCCGCTTCAGGTTGTCCACCACCCGCTGCTGCGTGTCGGACGCGACCTGGAGTTTCTTCGTGTCGATCGATTCGGCGGCGCAGAGCATGTACTCGTAAATCTTCATCGCGCCGAACTTCGCCGCCGCCTGTTTGAGCACGTCGGCGAGCTTCGCCTGCTCCTGCGGTGGGTTGCCCAGCTCCTTGCGCACCTGCTGCGACTGCTCGGCCAGCGCCTCCTGCCGTTCCGAAAGCGGTTTGACGGCGTCCGGGCCGACCTTCTTCGTCTCGAGCTGGAGCTTCTGCTGCTTCTCGAGCAGCCCATGGATGCCGCCGAGCAGGTCGGCGAGTTTTGCCCTCAACGCGGCGTCCGCCACGGCCTCGGGCGCCCCGGCCAGTTGGGCGAGGATCGCCACCTCCACGTCCATCGCGTGCGAGACGAACTTCGCCCGGGCGGCGGGATCGGCCGCCGTGCCGGCGTTGCGCAACGTCATCACCGCCTCGTTCATCTCCTGGTTCACCAGCGCGCGCAGCTTCTCGCGGACCTTCGTGGCGATCACGTCCGCCGAGGCCACGAGCGACCGGCCCATCTCCAGCACCTGCGTCTGGCGCGCGAGCAACGGCGGCGCGGCCTCCGCCGGCACCGGCTTCAACCGGAAGGCCGCGCGCGTCTCATCGAGATTGGTCTTCTGGAGCTTGATCATCTCCTCGAGGCCCTTCTGGAGCTTCGCGGCCTGCGCCTCTTTCTGTTCCTTCAGCTTTTCGGCCTGCCGCAACACCACCGGGATCGGCCGCGACAGGGTCACGCCGGGGCCGTTGACGTCGTTCTGGTCCTTCGCGACCAGCACAAACCGCAGCCGTTCCTCGGCCGACTTTGCGAACGGCGCGAGCGCCACCTGCGCCGTGCCGCTGAACGCCGGTTTGCCAACAACCTCCTTCCAGAACTGCACCAACTGGCCCGTCTCGGACTCCGGCGTGCTCCGGTAGAGCGCGAGCCACCCGAGGCCGTAGTTGTCGCTGGCGGAAAACTTGATCTCGATCACCGAGTCGCGCGTGCCGGCCAGCTCCTTCCCCTCCTCCGGCGTCGTGATCTCGATCTTCGGCGGCTCGTCGCTGCGCGTGGCGATCTGCAGCGTATCGCGGTCCGCGATATTGTCCGTGTCGCGGTAGTTCAGCGTCACCGTGCGGTTGGCGAGGACCTTGTCGCTCACCGTCCACCGTTTGTCCGTAACCCTGGTGACCGTCAACGCCTGCGCCTTTTCATCCGTCGCACGAAGTTCCGCGAGCGGGTAATTGAAATCGAACGTCACCGTGACCGCGGACCCGGGCAGGACGTTCTGGAGGATGTTGAACTCCTTCACCGTCACCGGAGCGGCACGCGTGTAGGCCGGCGGTTTCACTTCGGCGACCTTCGCGCTGACGGCCGTGGCGGGCCGCACCGTCACGCGATACTGCGACGACTGCGCATCGTTGGCGACGACGTAGAAATCCATCGTCTGGAGCACTTCCTTCCAATGGTAGGTGAACAGCGGCAGGCCCACCTCGCGGCTCATCGGCTGCTTCTGCCACGTCGAGCCGAGTTCGCGGAAATAAATCCATGCCGCGTGCGGCACCTCGCCGCCCAGCTTCACCAGAGTGGTGAACTCGCGGCCGTGGATGATCTGCGTCTGGCCGGGCGTCACCTCGAGTATTTGCTTGCGCGTCAACGGCGCAATCTCACTGTCTGGCAGGATGATGCGCGCGGCGTAGTTGGTTAAATGGTCCGGGCTGATGATGGCCCAGACCACCATCGCCAGCACCACACCGCCCAGCACAAGCCCGAGCTTCTTCAACAGCTCGGCGTCGAATACCTGTCCCCAGCGCACCGTGGGGAACGGGTCGTGCATTTCCGAAAACACCGCCTGCCGTAGCGGCGAATCCGGCGCCAGCTCGCGGTCGAACTGCACCGCGTTGATGAGCACGTTGCCGCGCAGCGAAGACTTCGATTCAATCCGGCGCGCCAGCCCCTCTTCGGAGACCGCCGGCCGCCACGCCCACGCCGTCATCAACCCGCCCACCGCCAGCGGCAGGATCGTCAGCAGGAAACTGATCCACCGGCCGATGGAATTGAAATGGAACCGCGCATCGAGCAACAGGCCCAGCAGCAGCAGCAGCGCCGCGCCGGAAACACCCACGAGCGCGTAGCGGACGCTGCGCGACACCCGCAGCTTGCGTGTCGCCGCCCTCAATTGCTCGTGAACGAGATTTGCGGACAGTGCCATACGTCGTTTCCAACCCTCATTAATAATACACCATCATGCGGCGTTTGGTTGTGCCAATTCACGCCTGGGGCGGCGGTCATCGACCGCCGCAGCAGCCGGACCAACGGCTATTCCGCCGACTTCACCTTGTAAACCCGGAAATTGCAGAAATAACTCTGGATGTTCGACTTCTCCTGCAAGGCCGTGCCGAACGCCTCCGGCTGGAACGTCATGTACTCCGGCCGCTGCGTCGCGTCCGGCCGCCGCTTGAGCTTCTCGATCTCGGGATAGGTGTCCTCCAGCAACAGCCGGTTCGTCCGGACGAAATCGCCGCCACCCGGCGCCGCCGCGGGAGCGTCCGCGCCCGCCCCGGCCAGCTCCGCCGGATAGGCCTCCTCCAGCAGCTTGCGGTTCAGCTTGATCAGCTCCGGCCCGCGCAGGTTCTGCTTGAGCGCCGCCTGCGTCGCCTCGCTGAGCCGCACCTGCGCGAACAACTCCGCCGTATAGAAGCTGTCGCCCTGGATGAGTTCGTTGAATTCCTTGACCAGCGACTTCTGCAACTGCTCCGACGGCGAGAGCGTGCTGTGCCGTTTCACGTTCGAGCCAAAGTTGTGCACCTGCCGGCGCGTGTCGTTGGCGAACCGCTCCATCAGGAATTTCGACAGCGGGTCCTCGCCCTTCTGCAACCGCCCCACGAGGCCGGGCACGTTCTTGATGTCGCCCTCATGGAACGACGCGTAGCGCTCCTGCGCCGCCGTCATGTCGCCCTGCATCCGCACCCGGCCAAAGCGCTCGGGCGAATAGATGTTGCCGCCCTTCAGGATTTTGTTGAGGTCCTCCATCAACACCCCGCCCAGCTTCTCGGGTAGCGGCTCGGCGCTCATCAGCTTCTTCGTGTCGGCGGAGAGCTGCTCCATCAGGAACTTCGACACCGGGTTGGCCGCGTCCTTCAGCTTCGTCACCAGGCCGTCCACGTCGAGGATGTCGCCCTCGATCAACAGCGCCGACGCGCGTTTCACCGAGATCTTCTCCGGGACCGTGAACTCGCGCGAGGTGGTCACCCACGTCCGGCTCTTCGCCGGGTCGGGGAACTGGACGCGGTAACACTGCTTCAGCGCCGGGAACCCGTTCCCCGCCGGGATCTGCGTCGTGGTCTTCATGTGCAGTTCCGGCTCCGGGTTGGTCGTATAGACCATGACGAATATCTTTGCGAACGCCACCGGGTGCCACGTCAGCACGTCCACCGACGCGGCATAGGTTGCGCCGGGTTCGCACTTGAAGAGCGGGCTCTGGAGTTTCGTGCCCTGGTTGCTGGCAATCATCGGCGGCTGGTTGATCTCCACCACCCTCACGCCGGGCCGCGGCGCGTGGTCGGTGGTGACGCGGACGTATTCCTTGTTATGGACATACTGGCCCTCGTAGTAAAAATCCGTGCGCCAGCCGAGCAGCGGGGGATTCGCGAGGAAATCGGCGTTTGGGATCAGGTTCTGGGGCGCGTTCCGGCCGGCGGCGGGACGGAGCGTCTGTCCCGGCCGGACCTGGCCGGACGCCGCCGTGATCCCCACCATCAATATTCCGCCCAACACCAGCGCCTGTGAAAGTCCCTTCATCATCCGCTCCGTGATTCGAGTTAACCGCCAGTCTAGGTCCAACCCCGTCCGCCGTCCAGCCCTTCGGATTCGCATGAATATGCTCTTAGTTTTGACATCTGACTGTAGCGGCGGTTTCTGATCGTCGAACCACTGGGAGGGGCGACGTCCACGTCGCCCGCTCAATGATAAGACCGGCGATTTGGAAGCCGTCGCTCCCAGCCAACATTTCGGCGGTCATAGACCGCCGCTGCAAATCGGCCATCGTTGCAGGCCGGGTGCCCTCACGCGGCGATCATCTTCCACATCCGCCCGCTGAGGGCAGCGGGCCTACATCACGGTTTTGCTTAGGCCGAGCATAGCCCTCATCGAATAAACGCCAATGCTCCCCATCAGGATGCCCAGCAAAGCAATGTCCCAGCCACAAACCTTTCCGCGGCTGGTGGCGATCCTGATGATTGCAGCGATTCCAAAGGCCACGGCAGCGCAACCCAAAGCCCCGAACAAAATGAAGACCGGACGCATCAGGCTGAGGTCGTTTATCCAATGATCCACAAAGAACGACGACGGATAGTGAGTAACCGCAAAACACAAAACACCCAACCCAAGGGCTGGAATGCCTCCCAAAATAAAACTGGCCTTGGCAAGCCGCGAACGTTTCGGCACTGAATCCGTTACCACATCTGCTGAGGGCGCACTCATTGGCAGGTCATCTCATCATCACGTTGACCATTCTTTTTTGCTTCACGGCAAGCTCCAGAACTTCCGCGCGATCCAGTCCGCCGCCAGCAGGCCCATCAACAGGCTCAGCAGCGCGGGATGATTCCACAAATCCACGATCTGGATGCGCGAGACCCGCTGCTCCTCGTAATGCAGATCCTTCCGCCACTTGTCCCGGTTCTCCATCGTGTAATACCGGCCCTTGGTCGCCTCGGCGATCTTCCCCAACAGGGCGCGGTTGACCGGCTTGCCCGTCAGTTCCGTGGCCGGCTTGGTCACCACGAACCGCGTCTCGCCCTCCACCTTCGCGCTGCCGACGGTCGCCGTGCACTTGGCCACATACAGGCCCGCCATGTGCGGCTCCACGTCCACGCGATAACCCGGCACCTGCCTGCCGTCGCTGGTCTGGAGCGTCGCGGGCCGCAACGTGTACTCCAGCATCTTCTCGTCCGGCGCGCGCACCTGCAACGGCAGCGTCGCGGGCGGCTTCGTGCCGGGCGAGGCGAGGCTGAGGATCGCGCGCACCTCCGGCTTGTCGCTCAGCTCATAATTCGTCCGCTCGGTGAACAGCTCGATCCGGTCGGTGCTCTGCTGTTTCTTCTCCTTCGGGATCAGCCAGTCCATCAACTGCGTCCAGAACGTGTCGTAGGGCGACCGGTCGCCGGTCCAGCCGCGCGACGCGAGCCGCCAGCGCCAGATGGTGTCGGTGAGCACCGCCACGCAGCGCCCCTGCCCGAACCGCGCCGCCGCCACCACCGGCCGCATCCGGCCGTCCACCTGCGCCTGGAGCAGCACCTCCGCCAGCGAGGTCGGCCCCTCGGCGACGTTGCACGTCAGCAGCGTCGGGAAATCCTTCACCTTCGCGAACAGCGGCCCGAACACCGGGTGCCGCAGGCCCGCGTCGGTGATCTCCACGGGAAACCCGCCCGCGCCGCCCTCGCGTTCGTCGCGGTACTCCGCGCCGTGGCCGATCTTCACCGGCAGCACATCCTTCAACGCCGACGACCCGAGCATGGGCGACGCCAGCCCGTTCGGCCCGCCCAGCAGCACCAGCGCGCCGCCGCGGTCCACGAAATCCCGGATCGCCGCGAGCTGCGCCGCGGAGAACGACTCCGGCGGCACGTCGCCGAGGATCAGCACTGCGTACCGCGCCAGCATCGCCTGCGTCAGGTCCAGCGCCTGCTGCGAGGCGGCCATGCCGCGCTCGCCGAACTGCACCATCCGGTCGCCCATCCGCACATACGCGTTCAGTTGCAGGTTGCGGTCGCTGGTGATCGCGCGCCGGAGGAACTTGAAGTCGAAGCCGAGCGAGTTCTGGATGTAGAGCAACCGGTTGCCCGGCTCCAGCACCTCGATCAGGAAGGGGAACGATTTCGCCTGCTTGTCCGCGGCGGGATTGTTCACGCGCAGCTCGTACTGCACCAGGCCGGGCTTGTCGTGCGAGATCGCGAACGCCGTGTCGCGCGTCTGCTCCTCCTCGTTGAACGACACCGTCGTCTCCCGCTGCTTGCGGCCGTCGCGCCACAACTCCACCGGCACCGTCATCCCGCCCATGCCCGACCCGCCGAGCGTGGCGCGGATCTCCGTGTCCCAGCCCACCACCACGCGCTGCGGGTAATCCATGTTCGCGATCGTCACCCGGCGCTCGCGGGGCTTCGGCTGGAACGGCTTCTCCAGCTCGAACGTATAAACCGGCACGCCCGCCGGGACATTCACCGCCGCCTTCTCGCCCGCCACCGTGTCGAGGCCGTCGGTGAGCATCAACACCCCGGCCACCGGCTGGCCGCGGAGATGCTCCTGCACCTTCGCCACCGCGCCGAGCACATCGCTGCGCGCGCCCGCGAACTTCAACGCCGGCGCCTCCTGCGGCAGCTCCTTCGTGTCCGTGTCGAACGCGAACGTCCGCACATCGAAATCCTCGCGCGCCTGCTGCATCGCCGGCGATTTCAGGAACTCCCGCACCCGGTCCGCGCGCGTCGGCTGCTTGTCATCGGGCCGGTCCGCCATGCTCTCCGAGGTGTCGATCAACACCGCCAGTTGCGTCCGGAGCGCCGACACCTCATCCTGGCGTTGCTGCGGCTGGAGCAGGATCACCATCAACGTCAGCAGCGCGCCCACGCGGAGCGACCCGAGGAGGAGGATTTTGCCCTTGGAGCGGAGCCCGTGGAAGAAGCTCCAGCCGATAATGAGGATGAAGGCGGCGGCAATGCCCGCCAGCCACGGCCAGCTCAAGATTGGCGTGAGAAAGAAGTCTTTCATCCTAAACCCGGCTGCTTCAACCCGCCGCCAGTCTAGATTCAATCCCCGTCCCCGTCCAGCGTCCGGTGGAGGACATGTTCATGTTAAGCGTGATGCGTGATGCGTGATGCGTAAAACGTGAAACGTAAGGGGGAAGACAGAAGCGGCATCCACGGATTGCACGGAGGGGGACGACAGGATGAACAGGATGGACAGGATTTGCAGGATTGCCGGAGGCCTGCCATCCGCGTGTGTTTTCCTTTCCCATCCTGAACATCCTGTTCATCCTGTCAAAAAGCCCCTGCGGCGTCTTCGCTGTCGTTTCCAAATCCGTGGAATCCATGGCGACTATCCTCCCTACCTCCAAGGCACATCCGGCTCCACGCGGCGACGAGCGAACAGGGCGTGCCGTTCCGCACGGTCATGCTCAATCATCATCATGATCTCCAACTCCCGGTCCATCGCCGACGGGACAGGCCGCGGCTCCTTCACCAGCGCCACGCTTTTTTCGTTCATACCTTGATTAAGGCAATAATATACCTGTCTCAGCAAACTTGTGTTCGGTTGCGTTCATCGCGGTAGCCTCTACTTTTTCGGCTCTACGCGCTTGTCATCCTGCCGTCTCCGGTCAACGTCTGACTTCGGCACGGCCACCAACCGTTTCGCCAGACTCTTGAACTTCTCGAATGGCGTCGGCGTCGGTTGCGTTGGTTTATTTGGTTTTGTCACTTGACCTTGTCTTTCCTTGTTGCCTCTAATCGTGAAAGGAGAATCCACTTATGACACCGGAAGAAGCTGCTAAAATTCCAAAAAGCGGCGGCGACCCGAAGAAGGTTGAAGAATTTCTTACGACTGCCTCCGCACGCGACCTCCAGCGGTTTATGCACAGCGTCGGAGCGTGGAGGAGCGATAACCAGCATTGGTTTTTGATGGCTAGGGCCGCGCTGGACATATGGATTGCGGAAGATGCTGATAAAACGGCAAAAACCGTGGTTAAGCTTACCCGCTGGCTCATCGTTCTTACAGTAGTTTTGGCTGTTATTACGCTCCCCACTTTCATTAGAGAGTTGGCACAAATCTTTTACCCCCGCCCGTAAAACCCACAACAGAAACAGAATTGTGCAAACGTCCAATGGGACTGCAATCGCAGTTGGAAATGTCTCTGCCCATCCACTCAATTTGCCCATCCTCTCGCTACCCATGTTGACGCCGTTTGCCCCGTCCTTGGCGTCGGGGACACCGCATCAGTCTTGCCGGTTAATTCGTCGTATCGAACTCGTTTGCCGACCACTCCAGAAACCGCTTTCAGGAATCGCCCGCCATCATCGTCTTTGCGTTCGTTGAAACGGAACATCTGTTCATCCAGATAACGGAACAGGTGGAACGGTTCGACACTGATATAGGTTCCTTTGATGGAGCGTTTTAACAGGCTCCAAAAGTTTTCCAGACCGTTTGTGTGGCAGCGTCCGCGAACGTAGCTCACGGCATGGTCAATCGCTTCGTGGTTATAGTGTTCGCTCAATCCGTTGTATGAGCGCAGGGCATCCGTCATTATGGAGGAGCCTTTCAAAACATATTCATGGACAATCTTGTGGAGGCTGACGCGCTTGTTGTTTTGCAATACGCGGGCTACAACGCGGCCCTTGCGTTCAAGCAACCCCATCACGATAGCCTTGCCCATGCCGCCAGTCCCGCGCCCGTTCTTTCGTTGCCGGTTGACGTGCATATTCCGAACCTTCCCGCCGATGTAGGTTTCGTCCGCTTCCACTTCGCCTTGCAGCTTCTCAAACGAATTTGACTGCATGGCAAGCCGTATGCGGTGCATCATAAACCACGCGGTCTTTTGTGTGACTCCAAGGGCGCGGTGAACTTCGTATGAGCTAACGCCGTTCTTGTCGTTGGCGATCATCCAGACAGCGCAAAGCCATTTGCTTAACGGTATCGGGCTATCCTCAAAGATTGTGCCGACCTTGACGCTAAACTGTTTCTTCTCCTTGCAATGCTTGCACTCCCACAGTTTGCGCGACTTTATGAAATGAACGTCGGAAGCCCCACAACGCGGACACACAACGCCACGCGGCCAACGAAGCGACACCATGAACTCAAATGCGGTGTCACCGTTGGCGAAGTATGAGACGGCTTCTTGCAATGTTTCTGGAAAATCCCCTTTCATGACACCCCCCCCAAGTGCTGCAAGAACGCTACCACGCTTTGCATAATCGGTCGAGCGTCGCATTCGCTGTATTTGTCGCGCCCGTGCATTGCGCGGTTTCTCCATGCGTCTTTGAAGTGAAAAAACTGTGCGACCGCCCCTGAAATAAATTCGCGGCGTTCTCTGGTTATGTCAGTCGAAGCTCTTAATTTTTTCTCGATTCGGGATAGCAACGTGTTCCAGTTTGCGCAGTCAAATGGTTCGCCAACCTCAGTGGCCACCATTGCCAGACCCGGCTCTAGCGCACGCATTGCGTGCATGACGCAAGCCGAATATCTGTTCATGGCGAAACACTTTGCCGCTTCAGACAATTCATATTTTGAATCCGAAAATTTGCTTGCTGCTTCACCCTTCAGTTGTGAATCCGCTCCGTTGTAGAAGTCCGCCTCAACTGGCGTTAGGTAGAAAAATAATTCTGTATCAATTTCGTCAGGAATGATTTCAAGGGCAGAACGCAACGCTTCGCTGACATCTCGGCTTGTTTTGCCAGTGCAAATTCTGTCCAACCCCCTTTCGAGTGCCTTTTCAGACATTTTTAATGAAATTTCATTACAGATTTTTTTCATTTCCCCGAAGCTCTCTTTGTGAGTCTCGATTTCTCCGTCTCCGATTTTGCTTCTGCCGTTCTCGTATAATTCACTCAACCCGATTAGGGCGTTATAGGTGGATTCCCATCCAGACAGCAGCCGGAGGGCATCAACAAATGGTTTCGCACTGAATTTAAGCATAGTAAGCCAACTGACCAGTTTGTGTGGTTCAGTTCTCCAAGGTTGGAGCGCAGTTTCCTTCGCCGCTAGACAGGTGGCAAGCCGATTGTTGTCAGGCAATCTCATCTAGTGCCACCCCCCTTCCTGAGACAGGTATGTTATTGCCTTGATTAACCTTTATGGGCGTTGATTCAGCTTGATGATGCTTGATTGCATCACCCTTCACCGATGGCAATGGAACCCTTTCCGCCGGTTGAGCGACTGTTGCCGGCACGGCCGTCTGGGCCGGGTCCATCACCGATGGCTCGGGCTCCGGCACCGGCAACCCGGTTCTTACGTCCATACCTTGATTAACGTTGATTGGCGTTGATTTAGCTTCACGATGCTTGATTGCATCACCCTCCACCGACGGTAACGGAACCTCCTCTGCCGATTCAGTCACCCCCGCCGACACCGGTTCCTCCGACCCGGGCATGGGCCTCATCGCCAGCTCATCGAAGTCCACGTCCCCGGTCTCTTCTTCCTCCTCCTGCGGCGCGTGCTTCTCATACATCGCCTGTTCACTCCCGAAACACTCATCCAGGATGTCCCTGACCCGCGGGTCGTACGCCGGGCTGGACGCCAGCACGCAGCGCGCGTTCTCCTTCAGCAGCAGCCCCATCACCGGCTCCACCT
>CAZAAF010000069.1:0-12545 GCA_964482575.1 uncultured Verrucomicrobiota bacterium
CCCACCGCGGACCGCTTGAGCATCCGCGCGTTCGCCGGCGAGGAGCTGCAGCGATACTACAAGGAGACGCCCACGGGGCGCTTCGACGCGGAGATCATGGGGGAGCGCATTTACGAGCGCCCGTTCGAGGTGGTGGTGACCGACAACGGTCGGATCCCGCCTCCGCGCGAGGCGACAATGCCGCTGGGCCGGCATCTCAAGGGATGCCGCATCGGGTTCGACCTGGGCGCGAGCGATTACAAGATCGCCGCGGTCAAGGACGGCAAGGTGATGTCGAGCGAGGAACTGCCCTGGCAGCCTTCCGTGCAGACGGACCCGCAGTATCACTTCGACCGCATCATGCTGGGCCTGAAGCGCGCCGCGGCGAAACTGCCGCAGGTGGACGGCATCGGCGGCAGCGCGGCGGGTGTCTATGTGAACAATCGCGTCAAGGTGGCGTCGCTGTTCCGCGGCGTGCCGAGGGATGTGTTCGACAACCGTGTGAAGGATTTGTTCCTGGAGATGCGGCGCGCGTGGAACGACATCCCGTTCGAAGTGGTCAATGATGGCGAGGTCACCGCGCTGGCCGGTTCCATGTCCATGAAGGACAACGCCGTGCTGGGCGTGGCGCTCGGCTCCAGCCAGGCCGCGGGGTTTGTCACGCCCAACGGCAACATCACGTCCTGGTTGAACGAACTCGCGTTCTGTCCGGTGGATTACAACCCGGACGCGGCCCGGGATGAGTGGAGCGGCGACCGCGGTTGCGGGGCGCAGTATTTTTCGCAGCAGGCGGTCGGGCGTCTGGTCGGCGTGGCGGGTATCGCGCTGGACCCCGCAATGCCGCTGCCGGAGAAACTGAAGCAGGTGCAGGCGTTGATGGCCAAAGGCGACTTCCGCGCGCGGCGGATTTACGAGACCATCGGCGTGTATCTCGGCTACGCCATCGCCCATTATGCGGAATTCTACAAGATCAAGAACGTGCTCATCTTGGGGCGCGTGACCACGGGCGAGGGCGGATCGATCATCCTCCGCACCGCGCAGCACGTGTTGAAAGAGGAGTTTCCAACGCTCGCCCGGCAGATCCGTCTGCGGACGCCGAGCGAGCGCGACAAGCGCCACGGGCAGGCCATCGCCGCGGCGAGCCTGCCGCGTCCCGCGGCTTGCAAGTGAAAGGCGGCCATGAAGAATCCCTACAAGTCTTTTGTCGCCGGTTACGTCCGGTTGCTGGAAAAGGGCAAGGCCTGTCCGCTCGGCGGCCTGCCGCCGGCGAAACGTCCCAAGGTGCGCGCCAACGCGCCCAAGGTGTTGATTTTTGCGCCGCATCCGGATGACGAGTGCATCATCGGCGCGCTGGCGCTGCGGCTCCTGCGCGAGGCGAAGATGAACGTCCTCAACGTGGCCGTGACGCAAGGCAGCAGCAAGGAGCGCCAGGCGGGCCGGCTGGCCGAGGTGCGCAACGCGTGCGACTACATCGGGTTCGGCCTGATCACCACGCGCGAGAACGGGCTGGAGAAGATCAATGCCAAGGGCCGGGAGCAAGACCCGGCCAACTGGGCCGCCTCGGTGGACATCATCGCGAACATCCTCACCGTCCAGCGGCCGTGCGTGCTGTTCGTACCGCACGCGCAGGATTACAACGCCTCGCATATCGGCACCCACGATCTCGTGATGGAGGCGATGGCGAAGCTGGGCCCGGAGTTTTCCTGCCTCGTGGTGGAAACCGAGTTCTGGGCCGCCATGGCCAACCCGAATCTGATGGTGGAAAGCAGCGCGCGCGACGTGGCGGACATGGTCGCGGCCCTGTCGTTCCATGTCGGTGAAGTGCAGCGCAATCCCTACCATCTCAGCCTGCCGTCGTGGATGCAGGACAATGTCCGCCGCGGTGCGGAGGTGGTGGGCGGGCAGGGGGCGCAGGCGCCGGATTTCGCCTTCGCCACGCTGTACCGCATGCAGCGGTGGTCGGGAGGCAAGCTGGAGAAAATCTTCGACGGCGGCAGGATGATTTCCTGTCAGGACGAACTCAAGCCGTTGTTCACGTAGGCAATCGAAAAAACAACCAGAAGGAGAATAGGTAATGAAGGTTCCGTTCTACGGTCACGTCAAACAATACCAGAATATCAAGGCGGAGATTGACGCCAACATGCAGCGGGTGCTCATGAGCGGCGAATATGTCCAGGGCCCGATGCTCAAGCAGTTCGAGGCGGAATTCGCCAAGTACAGTGGCACCAAGTTCGCCATCGGTTTGGGCAATGGCACCGACGCGATCTGGATGGCGTTGATGGCGCTCGGTATCGGACCCGGCGACGAGGTCATCACGCATCCCAACACCTTCTTCGCCACCGCCGAGGCGATCTGGATTGTCGGCGCGACGGCCGTCTTCGTGGATTGCTGCCCGAAGACCAAGTGCATCGATCCCTCCAAGATCGAGGCCGCCATCACGCCCAAGACCAAGGCGATCATCCCGGTCCATCTCTACGGCCAGTGCGCTGACATGCCGGCCATCAAGAAGATCGCCGACAAGCACAAGCTCAAGCTCATCGAGGACAACGCGCAGGCCATTGACGCCCACGGCGCCGGCTTCCGCATCGGCGAACTCAGCGACGCGGCCACGACCAGCTTCATCATCCAGAAAAACCTCGGCACTTTTGGCGACAGCGGCGCGCTGATCACCAACAACGCCGACATCGACGCGCGGGTGCGCAAGCTGCGCAACCACGGGTCCAACAAGCGCAACGTCCACAGCTTTGGCTTCAACAGCCGGCTCGACGACCTGCACGCGGGCATCCTCAGCGCCAAGCTGAAGCACATCACCGCCTGGTCCGACCTGCGCCGCAAGTGGGCCGCGCGGTACACGGCGGGCTTCCAGGGTGCGAAGAACTTCGCGCTGCCGTTCGAGACCCCGGGCTATCGCCACGTGTTCCACCTCTACGCCATCGAGACGAAGAAGGCCGAACAGCGCGACAAGCTGGTGCAGTTCCTGGTGGACAACGGCATCGACGCCAAGACCCATTACTCGATCGCCATCCACCAGCAGGAAGGCTATCCGTGGGGCAAGGGCGCGCGCATCGTCGGTTCGGTGGCCAATGCCGAGCACAACGCCGCAACCTGCGTCAGCCTCCCGATGTTCCCCGAGCTGACCGCGGAGGAAGTGGATTACGTCATCGCCAAGACCCTCGAGTGGGACAAGGCGCAGAAGTAAGACAGGGGTGATGGAGTGGTGGAGTCCTGGAGTGATGGGTTCTCAAGTGGAACCCGGTTGCTTTCAGCCTCCACCACTCCGAGCCCATGAGTTTGATTGCGCGTGGCTTGGCTGCGCGAAGACAACGACGCTCCTGTTGGAGCGTCGTTTGTTTTTTGGTGGAAGACGCGGCGGTTTATTCCGTCACGCGGGTCAGTTTGTAGCCGAGGTTTTCCAGCAGCTTGAGAACGCCCATGGGACCGGGCAGATGACCGGCACCCACGGCGAAGAAACAGGACTTCTGCGGCGCGATCAACCGCTTGCCGTGGATTCTCGAGGCCATGTGCCGGTTGCGTTTCGTGAACAACGTGTCGATGTAGCTTTCCCGGACCTTGGCCGGGAGGTCACGGGTCTCGCGGATGAGTTTGGCGTAGAGGACGTTCAGGTCGCCTGCCAGATAGAACGCGCGCATTTCATCCAGCTTCGAAAATCCTTCCTTCCGCCCGTGGTCGAGTTCGTCCAACGCCGCGCGCAGCATCTCGATCTCATCAGCGCGGGTCAGGCCGCTCATGACGGCCAGTTGTTCCTCGAGGGTTTCAAGGCCGCCGACCTCCTTGCCGGCCGCTTGCGCCTTTTCGTAGATGATCATGTCCAGGGCCTTCCGGTTGGGAAAGCGGGCCATTTCGTCGAGCGTTGAGACGAGTTCCGTAAACGCCCAGATGCGCATCCGATCCATGGCGGCAAGGTCCGCGTTGGGATTCACACGCTTGATTTCCTGCGCGGCGCGCGCGTACAGGTCCTTGGGCAGTGCCACGGACAGCGGTTGGTCCGCGGAAAGCAGCGCCTTGGCCGTTTTGGCCAGCGATTCCGCGTCGAGGGGCAGTTCGCACATCACGACGTCGCTGCCCTCGATGGCGCGGGCCACCACGGGTTTGAGGGTGGTGACGACCGGGTCGGTGAGGTGGATGGTGCCGAAAACGTAGGAAGGCCGGGGACCCTCGAGGCGCCAGAGGAAAGGCCCTGTGGCAGTGTCGGCTCCATGGACCGTGAGACCCGGCAGCGGCCAGCCGCCGATGACGACCAACAGGACCAGATTCCGTAGCGTTGTGAGGGATCGAATGGGCATGACTCAGTTTGGCGGACAGACTATCAAGGAATCAGTCCGGTGCAAGTCCCGGATGCCACCGGGTGTGAAATAGCACTCGCGTTTCGGTACGTTAATTGGCAAGAAAGAGGGTATGAGCAACCCCTACAAAGTCGTTGTTGTCGGAATGGGCAAACGCGGCATGCATCACGCCGCTGCCTTCAACGCCAATCCCCGTTTCAAGGTCGCCGGCATTTGCGATATTGACCAGGCGCGCCTCGATGCCGCCGCCGCCAAACTCGGCGGTCCCAAGACCGGCAAGGACGCCGCCGCGCTCGCCGCGGAGGTCAAGCCCGACGTCTTCTGCTTCTGCACCCTGCCGCACCTGCGCATGCCGTTCATCAAGGCCGGCGTGGCGGGCGGCGCGAAGCTCATCGCGTTCGAGAAACCCGTGGCGCTCACCAGCGCCGAGATGCTGGAGATGAAGAAGCTGCTCGCCTCCACGGGCACCAAGGCCGTTGTCAGCCACCAGCACCGCTACGGCAAGCATTACCAGAAGGTGAAGGAGATCGTCGCCAGCGGCGCGCTCGGCCGTGTCCACACCGTCTATGGTACCGCCACCGGCTGGATGACCCACATGCTCAGCCACATGATTGATTACTCCATGTGGTACATCGATTACGCGCCCGGCACATGGGCCATCGCCCAGGCCGCCGGCAAATCCAAGTTTGCCGACAATCATCCGTCGCCCGATTACATCGCCGGGTTTGTGCAGTTCGCCAACGGCGTGCGCGGCATCTACGAAGCCGGCGCGGGCGCGCCCGACCAGCCCGAAGTGGCCAAGTGGTGGGGCAAGAACCGCATTGGCGCGCAGGGCACCGAGGGCTTTGCCGAAGTGCTCACCAACGGCGGCTGGCGCGCGGTGACCAAGCGCGGTGGCTGCCAGAGCGGCGACGGCGTGATGAACTACGACGCCGACATGCCGCCCTACATCCAGCAGATGGCCGACTGGCTCGACGATGACAGCAAGGTCCACCCCTGCAATCTCGCCCACGCGTCGCTTGGGGCGGAGGTCATGTTTGGCCTGCAACGTTCCGCCGCCGAAGGCGGTCAGATCGCGTTGCCGCTGACCACCGGTGCGGACGAGCAGTCGCTCCTCAAGGGCAAGCTCTCCGACAAACCCGTCCTCCCGTCCTGCGAAGCCAACAAGAAGGAGTTCGGGTTGGCGTAAGCAATTTGGTGTCACAAGAAGGCGCAGGAGGCTCCGGCCTCTTGCGCTTTTTGTGTTTTTGAGTGGTGGGAAGAAGCCGGAGGACGATGAATCGTAGGATGAACAGGGAGGTCGTGAAGACGGGAATCCGCCGACTGATTGAAGGTTGCAGCAATTCCAAATAGCACCGCAAGCATGGTCAGAAATACAGACCCTGCGGCTCTGGCGATTCCGCTCCTGAACATGGAGAGGGGATAATCCTGCCAGTCGTCTTTCATAATCGACTTGCCGCATACCGTGCCGGGGGAACCTTCGTGGTCAAGTCTTGCGGCGCGGTCCATTTTGACAGTGTTTGATTTTGCTCGCGCTGGAGGGGCGGAACGCGCATCGTTCGCGGCCGGTTTTGTGGATCGTGGGGCAGACATTCTTGTCTGCCTCCGCGGTTGCAATGTCCAAGAGACGCGGACAGGAATGTCTGCCTCACGGTGTTTTCGACGACGAGATCACGGAGACCAAGCATGGCGATTGCAGGCGCGACAAGTGGAGCGAATGGAGCCAACGGCGGTGGGAACGGACAGAACTTCCGCGGGCCGTTCACGGTCATGACCAGCCTCTTTTTCATGTGGGGCTTCATGACGGTGTTCAACGATATCCTCATCCCGCAGTTCAAGGAGGCGTTCACGCTGAGTTATTTCCAGGCGATGCTGGTGCAGTTCGCGTTCTTCGGCGCGTATTTCACCGGCTCGCTGCTGTATTTCCTGGTCTCGGCGACGGCGGGCGACCCGATTGCGCGGATCGGCTATAAGAACGGCGTGGTCATCGGGCTGCTGATCTCGGCAGCGGGGAGTGCGTTGTTCTGGCCCGCGGCCACGGCGTCGTCGTACCCGATGTTCCTGGTGGCGCTGTTCGTGGTCGGGCTGGGATTCGCGATGCTGCAAATCGCGGCCAATCCCTATGTCACCATCCTCGGGCCGGAGAAAACCGCGTCGAGCCGGTTGAACCTCGCGCAGGGATTCAACTCGGTCGGCACGACGCTCGGCCCGCTCATTGCCGGCTGGCTGATCTTCCAGTACTTCGCCCGGAGCGGCGCGCACGGGGCCGAGGCGGTGAAGATGCCGTACCTGGCGTTCTGCATTGTGTTCGTGGTGCTGGCGGGGATTTTCTTCTTCGTCCATCTGCCGCACGTGGGCGAGGGGAGAATCGAGGCGGGCGCGGGCGCGCTGCGGTACCCGCACGTGGTGCTCGGCATCGTTGCCATCTTCATGTATGTCGGCGGCGAGGTGTCGGTGGGCAGCGCGATCATCAATTTCCTCGGCCAGGAGAATGTGGCGGGCCTCGCGAAACTGGAGGCGAGCAAGTACGTGTCGCTCTACTGGGGCGGCATGCTCATCGGCCGGTTCATGGGCGCGGTGGAATTGAGCGAGATGGAGAAGCGCGCCAAGCAGGGACTGCTCGTGGCGATCCCGCTCGCGGGCTGGCTCCTGCTCTGGGTGGTCAAGAGCGCCCCGCTGGACGCGATCCAGGGCAGCGCGGGGGCGCCGGTGATGACGTTGTGGCGCGACCAGTTCCTGGCCAACTGGCCGGTGTTCGAGACCTATCTGCCGTTCGTCGGCCTTTGCTGGCTGTTGTTCCAATTCGGCAAGGCGTTGCCGGGGCGGACGCTCATGATTTTCTCGGCGACCGTCGTGGTGTTGCTGGCGGTGGCGATCCTGATGGGCGGCAAACTCGCCATGTGGTGTGTGGTGGCGGTGGGCTTGTTCACCTACATCGGCTGGTCCAACACCTTCGCGCTGGCGATTGACGGCGTCGGCATTTACAAGAGCCAGGCCTCGTCGCTGCTGGTCATGGCGATTCTCGGCGGGGCGATCCTGCCGCCGTTGCAGGGATTGTTTGCCGACATCACCAGGAACCTCCAGGTCTCGTTCATCATCCCGCTGGTCGCCTACGCCTACGTGGCGTGGTACGGCTGGAAAGGGCACAACATGGGCCGGACCCGTCCAACGGCGTAGGGAGAGGCGTTGAAGTGCGTGTGCCCGACCTCGGTCCGCCTCACCAACTGTTCGTCGGGCTCATGTCCCAGACGTCGAGCGAAGTCACCTTCGCGGCACCGCCGCGGCTGAACAGGGTCACGCCGAGACTGTCGGCGCGGGAGGGGTAAATCCGCTGGGTGATGCACTGCCGGTCGTTGGCGTACACCTCCAGCACCGAGCGGTCGATGAACACGCGCAGCCGCAACGGCTCGCCGGGCTTCAACTCGAACGGCGCGACCTGTTCATGCGCCACACACTGCCCGGCGGGAACCTTCTGCTCCCGGGCCCACGCGACATTGGCGCAGACATATTTCACCGACGGGTCGAGCGACGATTGCGACAGCTCGGTCTTCAGCGTCCGTTCGGACGGCGTGCAGACAATCGGCGTCTGCTCGGCGCCGTCGGGCGCGCAGCGGACCTTGAGGCCGAACGCCTTCGCGTCGCCCGGCTCGATGACGGCGCGTATCTCCAGGCAATCGCCGCGCACGCCCTCCAGCGGCCGGTCGCCCGCGACGGCGAGGTTCTCCCAATGGCGCGGGTTGGCGCGCAACACCTCCAGCTCCGGTGCGGGCTGGATGCGGAGCGAGTGGTCGTCGGCGAGCGAGAGGACGCGGGGCAGGGTGGCGACGGAGCCCCAGCCATTGGTGGTGGAACGCGCCTCCATGATCCAGCCCCAGAAGATGCGGCGGCCCTGGCCGTCGAGCAGCGTCTCGGGCGCGCAGACCTGGCCGCCGGGCCAGCTCATGTAGCCGTGGCTCTCGGGCAGGAACCGCTCGGCCTGTTTGTCGAACCGGCCGATGTAATACTGGAGGTGATTCCACGGCCGGTGCACATGCGAGATCAGGACATGCCGGTCGCCGAGCGGGAAGAAGTCGGGGCAGGCGCAGTCCTCGTACTCGTGCGTCCAGCGCCGCTCAGATTTGTAGAACGGCCCGCGGCATTCCCAGTGCTCCAGGTCGCGCGAGCGGAACAGCGTGGTCGAGTCGCCCTCGTAGCCGGGCGTCTTGTTCTTGTTGCCCACCAGCGCGTAATAGGTGTCGCCGTCCTTCCAGCCGCACGGGTCGAAGATCACCGCCTGCGGCGGCGCGTTGCTGCTGGGAATGACCGGATTGGCGGGATGCGGCTTCCAGCGGATCAGTTCGTCATCCTCGGCGGTGAACAGGCAGGTCCCCTGCGCGGGAATGTGCACGATGATCGTCGGCACCGGCATGTTGTCCATCATGTCGCCGCTGTAAATCCCCTGCGGCATCGACCCGTCAAACACCGGCACGAGCGCGGGCGGGTGGTGAATCCAGTGCACCAGGTCGCGGCTCGACGCGTGCAGCCACGTCTCGCGCGGGCGGTCGGTATCCTTGCCGCTGAGGATGGTGTCGCGGTCCGGCGCGATCCGCCCGAGGAAGAAGACATGATAGCGCCCCTTCCAGTAGATCGTGCCGTTGATGTCGTTCCAGAAACCGTCCGGCGGCATCAGGTGATAGCGCGGGCGCTGCGGATCGTTCCAGAGCCGCTGGCGCAGCTCGCGCGCGCCGCGCAACTGGTCGGCCAGCGTCAGTCCCTCGCGGCCCAGCCGGGCCTCGATTTGCCGCCCCTGCGCCTCGCGCCGCGCCTGCAAGACCTTCTCGCCGCCGCTGAGCGCCACGATCTCGTCATCCGTCAGCGCGCGCGACCAGAGCGCGGCGTGGTCCAGCAGCCCGGTGAACCCGCGCCGGGCGATCTGTACGGGAGCGGTGTTGCCCTGGCGCAGACTGCCGGTCGCCTTGGCGCGCGCCACCGCTGCGCCATCGAGGAACATCGCGAGTTGCGCGCCGTCGTAGCGCACGATCACGTCGTGCCAGTGTTTGGCATCGAGGTCCTCCACCGCGATGGCGACCTGTCCGGCGAGGCCCGCGCGGCCCTCCGCGCCGAACTCGAACCCGAGCCGGCCGCTGTTGATGAACAGGTTATAGACGAGCTTGTCGTGGCCGCCGTGCTTGCAAAACAGTTCGCCGCTGCCCCAGGTGTTGGAGGGATTGCGCAACCGCACCAGCAGCGTCATCGCGCTGCCCTTGAGATTCAGCCGCCCGTCGCCGCCCTGGCCGGCGTCGAACCATCCGCCGGCAATCTCCGCCGCCTTGCCGTCGCCGCCCCGCGCGAGCGATGCGTCCCGGTCAGCTCCCTGGAGTTCGATGCCCACCTTGGCAGCGCCCTGGAGCTTCAACGGGCTCCGCCCGTCGGCGGAGTCGAGGGTGGCGAAGTGCCAGGCCGACACCGCGTCGGCCAGCACGGCCCGCGGCTCGGGCGGCGCGCCGGGGCAGGGAAGGGGTGTTGCCGCCAGGATCAGGAGGAGAGCCAGGGCCGGGAATGGGTTCATGATGTTTCTCCGTGAAGGGTGCCTTGCCACCGCGGGTCGGCGCGGGCGCGTCAGGATCGTGTCATGGATGCGCGCTTTGATGGGACTGCTTGTAGCCCTGCGGGCCAAAGCTGTAAATAACCGTTTGACGCTGTTGCTGAAAACTTGTAATGACAGATTAACAACCTGTCAATCATGACGGAACGCCTCAAACATCGCGCCATCTCGCGCGAATTGCGCGCCGAGATCGCGGCGGGCAAGTATGCGCCCGCGAGCCGCCTGCCCAGCGAACCCCAGTTGGTCCGGCGCTTCGGCGTCTCCCGGCCCACCATCGCCCGCGCGTTGAGCGACCTGCAGCGTGAGGGGCTCATCGAGCGCCGCGCCGGCTCGGGGACATACGTGCGCAAGACCACCGAGGCGGCCCCGGCCACGCGGTTGCTGGGGCTCATCATCCCCGGCCTTGGCACAACGGAGATCTTCGACGTCATCTGCGGCGAACTCGCCAGCCTCGCCCGCGTCCACGATTACAGCCTGCTCTGGGGCGGCTCGGTGCGTCCCCAGCCGGGCGCGGACGCGAGCATCGGCCACGCGGAGGACCTCTGCCGGCAGTTCATCGAGCGGCGGGTGGGCGGCGTGTTCTTCGCGCCGTTCGAACTGACGCCGCAGCAGGAGCGGGCCAACCGGCGCCTGGCCGAGATGCTGCGGGACGCCGGCACGCCCGTCGTGTTGCTCGACCGGGACATCCAGTCGTTTCCCAACCGCAGCCCGTTCGACCTGGTCGGCATCGACAACGTGGCGGGCGGGTTCCTGCTGGCGGAGCATCTCATCAAGCTCGGGTGCGAACGGATCCAGTTCGTGGCCCGGCCGCTCTCCGCGCCGACGGTGGATGCGCGGATCGCGGGCGCGCGCGAGGCGCTGGTGCGGCACGGCCTGGAACCGCCGCCGCGCTGGGTGGCCACGGGCGACCCGGCGGACCTGAAGTTCGTGCGCTCGCTGCTCGCGGGCAGGCAGGCGGACGCCTTCCTCTGCGCCAACGATTACACCGCCGCGGTCCTCATGCGGTCGCTGGAGACGGCGGGCGCGCGCGTGCCGCGCGACGTGCGGGTGGTGGGCTTTGACGATGTGAAGTACGCGACGCTGTTGAGCGTGCCGCTGACCACGATGCACCAGCCGTGCCGGGACATCGCGGTGACGGCGTTCCGGGTGATGCTGGAGCGGATGGCGGAGCCGACGCTGCCGGCGCGGAGCCTGGCGTTGATGCCGCGGCTGGTGGTGCGGGAATCCTGCGGCGCGTACCTGCCGCGGCGCGGGTGATTACGCGGCGCGGACGGACGGCGGCGGCTCGTTGGTGGTGAGCCAGTACATCTCGAGCTGTTCCACGGCGCGCGTGAACTGGACGAAATCCACCGGTTTGCAGATGTAGCTGTTGCAGTGCAGCCGGTAGCTCTGGAGCAGGTCCTTCTCCTCGCGCGACGAGGTCAGCATGACGACCGGGAGCAGGGCGGTGGCCTCGTTGGCCCGGATTTCCTGGAGGACTTCCAGCCCGTCCTTCTTGGGCAGCTTGATGTCCAGGAGGATCAGCGCGGGGAGGCGCGCCGCCTTCGGGTTCGCGGACTGGCCGCGGGCAAAGAGGAACTCCGTCGCCTCGACGCCGTCGCGCACCCAGATGATCTCGGCGGTGACGTTGTGCTTCTTCAACGCCTTCATCGTCAGCGTGGCGTCATTCGGACTGTCTTCCACCAGCAGGATAAACTTGTCGGTCATGCAATTCTATGCTCGGTTTGCAGCGTGAAATAGAAGGTGGCGCCTCTCCCGGTGGCCCCTTCCGCCCAGACACGGCCCCCGTGGCGCTGGATGATGCGCTGGACGCTCGCAAGCCCGACGCCCGTGCCGGGAAAGTCCGACACCGCGTGCAGCCGCTGAAACGGCGTGAAAAGCTTGTTGATATAGGCCATGTCGAAGCCCGCACCGTTATCCTGAACCAGGTACGCCGTCAAGCCGTTTTCTTGCCGGGTCCGGAACTCGACGCGGGCGCCCGGCGTCAGCGACGTGAACTTCCACGCGTTGCCGAGGAGGTTCTCCAGCACGATCCGCAGCAGTTGGGCGTCGCCCAGCACCGTCACGCCGGGCTCGATCGTCCACTGGACCTCGCGCTTCGGGCTGGCCTGCTTCAATTCCGCCGCCACCGCGGCGGCCAGCGCGCTCAGGTCCACCGGCTCGCGCCGCAGGTCGCACCGCGTCACGCGCGACAACTGGAGCAGGTCGTTGATCAACTGGCCCATGTGCTGCGCCGCATCGCGGACGCGCTGCAAATACTCGACCGATGTGGCGTCGAGCAGGTGTTTGCAGTCCTCCAGCACCAGCGCGCTGAAACCGTCGATGGAGCGCAGCGGCGTGCGCAGGTCGTGCGAGACGGAATAGCAGAACGCCTCGAGTTCCTTGTTGGAGGCGGCCAGCTCGGCCGTGCGCTGCTGGACGCGCTGCTCCAGCCCCGTGTTCAGCCGGGCGATTTGTTCGGTGGCCAGTTTCTGGCCGGTGATGTCCAGGTCCACACCGATCAGGCGTTCGGGGTTCCCATCGTCGTCGTACGTCACCTGGCCGCGGAGCAGGCCCCAGCGCGTGCGGCCGTCACGGAGACGGAACATCATCTCGATGCTGAAATCCCCGTCCTGCAGCGCCTGTTGCCGGGTGGGCGCCACGAGGGCCCGGTGGTCCGGATGCACCAGTTCCAGGAA
>CAZAAF010000070.1:0-12539 GCA_964482575.1 uncultured Verrucomicrobiota bacterium
GAACTCCTGCCGCACGACGGGTTTGACAATCTACTGACCCTCGACCAGGTCATCCAAGGGGCGTTGGAGGAGGAACTGCAACGGGCGATGGAGGAGCGCCAGCCGGACAGTGCCGTGGGCATCGTCATGCGGCCGCGCACCGGCGAGATCCTGGCCATGGCCGTCTGCCCGACGTTCGATCCGAACACGCCCGGCAAGAAGTACGCCGGCGACACGGAACTGGCGGCGTTGGACCGGCTGCGCAACCGGTGCATTGCCGATGTGGCCGAGCCGGGATCCACGTTCAAGATCGTGACGGTGGCCGGCGCGCTCGACAAGGGGCTGGTGACGCTGAACGACCCGTTCGACTGCCACATGCCGTGGTATTTCTGCGGCGTGCCGTTGCGCGACTCGCACCATTACGGCACGCTCACGGTGAGGGAGATCATCACCAAGTCGAGCAACATCGGGGCGGGCAAGATTGCGGCGACGCGGCTGGGCCCGCAGCGGCTTTACGACTACATGAAGTCGTTCGGTTTTGGCTCCCGCACGACCGTGCAGTTGCCCGGCGAGGTCAGCGGCATCGTGCATTCGCCGAAGTCGTGGTCGGCCATCAGCATCGCGCACATTCCCATGGGCCATGAAGTGGCCGTCACGCCATTGCAAATGATCAACGCCATGAGTACCATCGCCAACGGTGGTCTGCGGATGCAGCCGATGGTTGTCAGCGGCATCCGCGACCGTTCCGGCCAGTTGGTGGGGCGCTTCAACCCGAAACCGGTCTGCCAGGTCATCAGCAAGGAGACGGCCGACCGGATGGTGGAGGCGTTGCTGACCGTGACGGAAAAGGGCGGGACGGGCACGAAGGCGGCCCTCGCGGGTTTCGACGTGGCCGGCAAGACCGGCACCGCGCAGAAACTCGAGGGCGGCCATTACGTGCAGAAGTACTATTCGTCCTTTGTGGGATTTTTCCCGGCACGACAGCCGGAGATTTGTATCCTGATTTCACTCGACAACCCGCACGATCCGAAGGGCGAGTACTACGGTGGGGCCGTTTCGGCACCGGTATTCGCTGCCGTGGCGGGACGGGTGGCCAAGTACTTGAGTGTCCGGCCGGACCGGCCGGCGGAAGAAATGGCTGGCCAGACGGCCAAAAAAAACGGCCGTCTGAGCACAGCACAGAACCATGCAAATTAAAAAACTGATTGAAGTGTTGAGCGGCGCGGAAGTGGAAGGGCCGATCGACCGTGATGTTCTTTCGATTCAATATGATTCCCGGCGCGTGACGCCGGACAGCCTGTTCATTGCCCTGCCGGGATTGAAAACCGACGGCCACAAGTTCGTCGAGCACGCCGTGCAGCGCGGCGCGGCGGCGGTCCTCGTGGAGAAACCCGTGGGGGCCATCCGGCGGGCCACCGTGATCCGCGTCCCGGACGCGCGCGAGGCGATGGCGCGCCTGGCCGCCCAGTTCCACGGCCACCCGCACCGGAAGATGAAGGTGATCGGCATCACCGGCACCAACGGCAAGACCACGACGGCATTCATGATCCAGCGCATCCTGAAGGAGGCGGGCATCCGGACCGGCCTCATCGGCACCGTCCGCTACGAGATTGGCGAACGCGTCATCCCCGCGGCGCGCACCACGCCGGAGGCGTTGGAACTGCACGAGATGATGGCGCAGATGGTGCGGCAGAGTTGCGGCGCGGTGGTGATGGAAGTCAGCAGCCATTCGCTGGTGCAGAAGCGCGTGCTCGGCATCGATTTCGACGTGGCCGTGTTTACCAACCTGACGCAGGATCATCTCGATTATCACAAGACGATGGACGGTTATTTCGACGCCAAGAGCATTCTCTTCAACTCGCTCTCCACCAACGGCAAGATCGGGATTGCGGTGGTCAACGTGGACGATCCCCGCGGCCGCGATCTGGCGGCGATGCCGTTGAAGGCCGCCAAGCTGACGTTTGGCATCGAAAACGAGGCGATGGTCCGGGGACAGGCGTTGGCGGTCAACTGTGTCGGGTTGAAATTCGAAGTCAGCACGTCCAAGGGCGTGGACCGGATTTCGCTGCCGTTGTTTGGCCGTTACAACGTATCCAATGCCCTCGGCGCCATTGGCGCGTCGCTGGCGCTCGGCGTCCGGCAGTCGGCGGTGGTGCGGGCGTTGAAGACGCTGCCCCCGGTGCCGGGCCGGCTGGAGCAGGTGGATTGCGGCCAGCCCTTCCGGGTGTTCGTGGATTACGCGCACACCGATGACGCGTTGAAGAACATGCTGACCACCTTGCGCGAGTCCACCAAGGGCCGGCTGCTGGTCTGTTTTGGCTGTGGCGGCAATCGCGATACGCGCAAGCGCCCGCTCATGGGGCGCGCCGCCGGCGAACTGGCCGACTTCAGCGTGCTCACGTCCGACAATCCGCGCAAGGAGGAGCCGCGCGCGATCATCTCGCAGATCGAGGAAGGCTTCACTGAGGTTGGCGGCACGGCGAAGTACGAGGTGGTGGAGGAACGACGCGAGGCCATCCACCGGATTTTGTCCATGGCCGGGGCGGGCGACGTGGTCGTCATCGCCGGCAAGGGCCATGAGACGTATCAGGAGTTTGCCGATACGGTGATATCCTTTGACGACCGTGAAGTGGCACGGGAGTATTTGACCCAATGCAGCAAGACCCAACCCTCAAAGACGCCGCCCGCGCCTGCGGCGGGCTCTTGAAGGGCGATACGGTGGAAATGTTGTTTCAAGGTGTGTCGAGCGATTCCCGCCAGGTTCGCCCCGGGGAGATTTTTGTGGCGTTGCACGGCGACCGGTTTGACGGGCACGATTATCTGCAACAGGCGGCGGATCGTGGCGCGGTGGCGGCGATCATTTCCAGTCCAAGTCGGTTGCCGGCGGCGTTCAAGCTTCCCGTCATCGAGGTGGGCGATACGCTTGAAGCGCTGCAACAACTGGCCGCCACGTACCGGAAAGGAATGCCGTTGCGCACCGTGGCGATCACCGGTTCCAACGGCAAGACCAGCACCAAGGAGATGGTGGCGGCGTTGCTGGCAGAGCGTTTTTCCACCATCAAGACCGAGGGCAATCTGAACAACCACATCGGTGTGCCGCTGAGCCTGATGCGGATACGGCGGTCGCACGAGGTGGGGGTGTTCGAGATGGGCATGAACCATCCGGGCGAACTCGCCCCGCTGGCGGCCATGGTGGCGCCCGCGGTGTCCATCGTCACCAACATCGGTCCCGCTCACCTTGAAGGAATGGGGGACGAGGAAGCGGTGGCTCGTGAGAAGGCCGCCGTGGTTCTGGCGCTTCCCAGGGAGGGCGTGGCGGTTTTGAACGCAGACGACCCTTGGACGCCGCAGATTCGCCGCCACACCGCGTCGCGCGTGGTCACCGCCGGTTTTGCACCGGACGCCGGCGTTCGCGCGGCCAACGTCCGGCACCCGGAGGATGGCGTGGAGTTTGATTTGGTGTTGCCGCCGCTGGATTTGCCGGGTTGGCCGTGTGTGGTTCCGCCGCGCGCGCCGGTGGCGGAAAGTCCGTCGCCGGTCCGCGTCCAGATGGCGGCCATTGGCGAACATTGGATTTCCAACGCGTTGCTGGCTGCGGCCACGGCGCGTGTGTTCGGGCTGACCACCGACGAGATTGCCGCCGGTTTTCGCAGAATCAAGCTGCCGGCGATGCGCATGCAGGTGCACGAGATCGGCGGCGTGCGGTGGATCAACGACGCCTACAATGCCAATCCCCATTCGATGCGCGCCGCCTTGCGCGCACTCAAGGCACGACCGTGCCGGGGGCGGCGGGTGGCGATCCTGGGCGATATGTTGGAGCTGGGCGCGGAGAGCGAACGCTGGCATCGGGGCGTCGGTGTCGAAGTGGCACGGTTGAGGTTGGATGGACTCATCACCGTCGGGCTCCAGGCAAGATTCATTGCGGAAGAGGCGATGTCCGGCGGAATGGCCGCCGGCACCGTGGTCGTGTGCAGGAATGCCGCCGAAGCGGCCGCGGCCTTGCGGGATCGCTTTCATCCGGGCGACTGTGTGTTGTTGAAAGGTTCGCGTGGCATGAAGATGGAATCCCTGCTTCCAGTCACGATGCCGCACGGGACAAACTAGCATGTTTTATTTTCTTCATCAGTTGACGCATTACAGCAGCGCGCTCGGGCCGTTGAACGTCTTCCGGTACGTCAACTTCCGCGCCGTGATGGCCGCGGTGACGGCCATGCTGGTGAGCATCTGGTTCGGTCCGATGGTCATCCGGTGGTTGCGGCGGCTGAAAATCGGCGAGCATGTGGGCGACGACGCGGCACTCGCGACCCTCGCGGCTCTGCGCAAGGGCAAGAGCGAGACGCCGTCGATGGGCGGTATCCTGATAGTCATCGCCCTCACGGTTTCGACCCTGCTGTGGGCCAATCCCGGCGTGCGCTACGTCTGGTTGACCCTGTTCTGTCTGCTGTGGCTGGCGGCGCTGGGCTGGACGGATGACTACCTGAAGGTTCGCAAGAAGAAGCGGCAGGGGCTCGGCGGCTGGCAGAAACTCACCGGGCAGGTCACCCTCGGTTTGATTGTCGGGACCTGGTTGTGGCTCGATCCCGACGCCCACCAGTTGGTGCGCGAACTCTGGCTGCCGTTCTCGAAGAAACCGGTGTTTGCCGACATCGGCATCTGGGCGATCCTGTGGATCGAACTTGTGGTCATTGCCAGCTCCAATGCGGTGAATTTGACCGACGGCATGGACGGGTTGGCCATCGGTTGCACGATCACGGCGGCGGCGGCCCTGGGGGTGATTGCCTATGTGTCGGACCAGCCGAGGCTGGCGGCGTACCTGCACATCGCACATCTGAAGAACGCCGGTGAATTGACCGTGTTCTGCGCGGCGTTGTTTGGCGCCGGCATTGGGTTCCTCTGGTTCAACTGCCATCCGGCGCAGGTGTTCATGGGCGATACCGGTTCGCTGGCCATCGGGGGTGTGCTCGGCATCATTGCCGTGCTGATCCAGCAGCCCGTGACGTTGCTCATCATCGGCGGTATTTTCGTCGTGGAGGCGGCCAGCGTCATTGTGCAGGTCAGCTACTTCAAATGGACCAAGCGTCTGTACGGCGAAGGCCGGCGTGTGTTTCTCATGACACCGCTGCATCATCATTTTCAACTCAAGGGCTGGAGCGAAACCCAGGTGGTGGTGCGGTTCTGGATCCTGGCACTGCTCTTTGCGCTCGTGGGCCTCGGCACACTGAAATTGCGATGAGCCTGGATGTCCAAAACAAACGGGTGTTGGTGCTCGGTTTGGGACGCAGCGGCGTGGCGGCCGCGCGGTTGCTGGCCGCCCGCGGCGCACATGTTATCGGTGTTGACAATGCCGACGACGAAGCCCTACAAACGACAGCCAAGTCGCTGAGGGAGCAGGGCGTCGAGACGCGGCTCGGGGTGCAACAACTGGGGCCGGTGAATGCGGAGTTGGCGGTGCTCAGCCCCGGTTTTCCTCCGGATAACCGGGTGCTCCACGAGGTGGAAAAGGCCGGGATGCCGGTGATCAGCGAATTGGAAACCGGCTTCCTGTTTTGTCCGTGCCCGGTCGTGGCGATCACAGGCACTAATGGCAAGACGACCACGACGGAACTGTGTTCCGCCGTGTTGCAGGCCGGCGGAATTGCCGCGCCGTCGGCCGGGAACATCGGCCGTGCGTTTTGCGAATTGCTGGCGGACGACGAGGTGACCCGGCGGCTGGATGTGGTGGTGCTGGAAGTCAGTTCTTTTCAGTTGGAACGGATCGGCCGGTTCCATCCACGCGTGAGCGTGATGCTGAACGTGACACCGGATCATCTGGATCGGTACGCGTCGATGCGGGACTACGCCGCCGCGAAGGAGCGGGTGTTCGAGAACCAGCGGTCCGGGGATGTTGCCGTGGTGAATGCGGATTGCCAGGGTGACTTTGTTTCGCTTCGGCGGCCGGATGCGCCGCGGCGGGTGGTGTTCAGCGCGCGCGGACGGCGCGACGGCTGTACCCTGTGGTTGGACGGTACGAAGATTTACAGTGCGCAAACCGGTGAGTGGCTGGATATGGCGACCACCAACCTGCGCGGGCCGCACAACGCCGAGAACATCATGTCGGCGCTGGCGGTGGGCGAGGTGTTCGGGGTGCCGTTGGAAACGGCCCGGCGGGCGATTGAAGCGTATCGGCCGCTGCCGCACCGGTGCGAGTGGGTCGCGGAGATTGACGGGGTGGATTACGTCAATGACTCGAAGGCGACCAACACCGACGCCGTGGAGAAGGCGCTGGCAGGGTTTGACCGGCCCGTGGTTTTGATTGCCGGTGGCAAAGATAAAGGTTTTGATTTTACGTCATTAAATGAGACACTGCGGCGGAAGGCGAAGCTGGCGGTGCTCATTGGCGAAACGCGTGCGAAGCTGGCGGCCGGTTGGTCGCCGGCGGTGCGGTGTGTGCAGGCCGACACGCTGGAAGCCGCGGTGCGGCTGGCCCGGGACCACGCGGCGCGGGGCGATGTTGTTCTTTTGTCGCCAGCGTGCTCGAGTTTTGATATGTTTTTGGATTACGAAGACCGAGGCGAACAATTTAAACGGATCGTCCGGACACTCGCGTCCGGCCAACAAATTTCGCGAGCAAAACATTAACACAAACCAGTAGTTAGGATGCAGTCAAGAGGACCGGAGGATAAGTACACATGAACTCGAAGATGTCGAAGATAATGCTGATTGCCGGGATGCACGTCGCGGTGATTGGGGGCCTGTTGTTGTTTGAAAGCTGCAAGCCGACCCACAAGACCGCCGCGCAGACACCACCGGCAGTGACGCCGCCGCCCGGAGCGCCTCCGGCCGCGGTGGTGCCGACGGATGTGGCGCCGCCGCCTCCCGCTCCCGTGGCTCCGATCGCGACCGCGCCGGCCATCGAGACAAAGCCCTCGCTGGCGCCTGCGCCGATGCTCGCGCCGGCCTTGAAGGCCACGTCCACCTATACGGTGGCCAAGGGCGATACGCTCTCCGGCATCGCGCACAAGAACGGCACGACCGTGACGGCGTTGAAGCAGGCGAACAATCTGTCCAGCGACACCATTCGGATCGGCCAGAAGCTGACCGTGCCGTCGCCGTCGGAAGGCGGCCTGAAGGAAGTTGCCGCGCCGAAGAAGACCACGACCCACAAGAAGACGCCTGCCAAGGCTACGGCCAAGAAGGAAGGCGCCGAGCCCGCCGCGGGTGGTGCGGCCGCCGGTGGCCAGTATGTTGTCGAGAAGGGCGATTCCCCGGCGGTCATCGCCAAGAAACTGGGTGTCAAGACCAAGGACCTGTTGGACGCCAATCCGGGCCTTGACCCGAAGAAACTCCAGATCGGTCAGAAGTTGAACGTGCCCGGTGGCGCTGGCGCGCCGGCTCCGGCGGCCACGACCGGCGGCGTTCCGGCTCCGGCCATGGGTGCGGGCGCTCCGCCGCCGGCTCCGACGGTCCCGTCGCCGACGCTGCCCGAGCCTTCTCCGGCGGCGCCGTCCATTCCCGCGCCGCCGCCTTCGGCGCCGAACACGCCGGCTCCGGGAACGATGTAAATCGGACAACCCTTACGAGTTCATGAAATCGCGGGAGACTTCCCCAGACCAGATCGGCGGCTGGGGAGGTCTCCCGACAAGTGTGAAACCCAAACTAGGTGAAGAAAAGTTTTGCGGCGATCCTAATTAGTGTCTTGTTCCTGCTGGGCCTCGGATTGGTGATGCTCTACAGCGCCAGTTATCCGTACGCCCAAAAATCCACCTTGTGTCACGGGGACCTCTACTGGTTCGTCAAACGTCAGGCGGTGTGGTGCGGTATCGGTGTCATCGGGCTGCTCGCCGCCGCCAAAATTGACTACAGTGTCTGGCGCAAACCCGCGTGGGTGTTCTGGGCGGTGGCCGTTGTCTTGCTCGTACTCGTGCTCGTGCCGGGTCTGGGCATGAAGCTGAACGGCGCGCGCCGCTGGCTGAAGCCGGGTTTCCAGCCGTCGGAGCTGGGCAAAGTCGCTGTCATTTTCATGCTCGCCTGGTGCCTCGACCGCGGCCGCAACGCCCTTCAGAATGTCCGTTTCTGGCAGTGCATCCGGTTCCGGCAGAAGCTCCCCGAATTGGGGTGGGGGTTCGTATATCCGATGGGGATCATGGGATTGGTGGTGGCGCCCATCATGCTCGAAACGGACGTCGGCACGAGTGTGTTGATTGGTCTCGTCTCCCTGGCGGTGATGCTCCTCGGAGGCGTTCGCTGGTGGCTGGTGTTGCCCAGTTACAGTGCGGCGGGCTGGCTGCTGTATGAATATCTGCGCCGCGACCCGACGCGGTGGAGCCGCATCGCCAATATTGGCGCCGACGTTCAGCAGGTGCATGCGAAAGCTGCCTTTGCGCTGGGGGGGCTTCAGGGCGTTGGCCTTGGACTCAGCCGCATCAAGGAGCATTATCTGCCGCTGGCGTTCAGTGACTTTATTGCCCCGATCATTGGCGAGGAACTCGGCCTGATTGCGATGGCGCTGATGCTGCTGGCGTTTGTGGCGCTGATTTGCGTCGGTGTTTACGTCAGCACGCGGGCTCGCGAGCATTTTGGTTACTTGTTGGGGATGGGTCTGGTAACGCTCATCGGAATCCAGGCTTTGATCAATCTGGCGGTGGTGACGAGTTGCATGCCGAACAAGGGCATGCCGTTGCCGTTCATCAGCTACGGCGGCACCGACCTTTGCGTGCTGCTGGTGTGCGTCGGCGTGCTTTTGAGCATCGCCCGTCACGCGGACACCTCCGAGCCGGCGCTTGCATCGGAGAAACGCGTGGCCAATCCGTTCAAAGTCGGGACACTGCACGGATGAACATTGCCATTGCCTGCGGCGGTTCGGGAGGCCATCTCTTCCCTGGAGTGGCCGTGGCCGAGGTGTTGCGCCTTCGAGGTCATCGCGTGTTGCTGCTGGTCTCCGGCAAGGATATTGACCGGCAGGCCGTGGCGGCGGCGCCGGGTTTTGAAGTGCACGCGCTTCCGGTCATTGCCATGCCATCGGTGACGTCCCCTCGGATAGTCACGTTTGCGATCCGACTGCTGGGCGCCATCCGCGAGTGCGGACGGATTTTTGACGAGTTCAAACCGGACGTTGTGCTGGGGACCGGCGGTTTCACCCTGGTACCGGCGGCGTGGGTGGCGCGTCAACGCCGCATTCCCTTTGTTATTCACGAGTCCAACGCCGTGCCCGGTCGTGCCGCGCGCCTGCTGGCGCCTTTCGCCGCCACCGTGGCCTTGGGCATGGAGGGGTGCGCCGCGTTTTTCCGCGGTTGCCGGGTGGTCAATACGGGGACGCCGGTTCGCAGCACCTTGCGCAAGCTGCCCGCGGCCGAAGCACGCTGGCAATTGGGGCTGGATCAGCAGCGCCGCACCATCCTGATTGTGGGCGGCAGTCAGGGCGCGCATGGCCTTAACAGTCTTGTCATTGAGGCGTTGCCCCATTTGCAGCCTCTGGGCCGGCAGATTCAGTTCGTTCACTTTACCGGGGACTCGGATTTTGAGCGTGTCCGGGCGGCGTACGAAGCCAGCGGGTTGAAAGCCATGGTGCGGCCGTTCTTCAAGGAGATGGAACTGGCCTACAGTGCGGCGACGCTGGCGGTGTCCCGGTCCGGCGCGGCGGCCCTGGCGGAGCTGGCATGGTTTGGTCTGCCGTCCTTGCTCGTGCCATTTCCGGCCGCCGCGGATAATCACCAGTTCTTCAATGCCGATGCCGTCGTCAAACACGGGGGTGCGCGCATCCTGACCGAGATAGCCACCACGGGCGCCATGCTGGCCGCCGCGCTGGACGATTTGCTCCGCAGTGGCGAACGAAAAACGATGTCGGAAAAAATGCTGGAGTTGAAACGACCCCAAGCCGCCGCGGCGCTGGCCGCTCTCCTGACCGAGGCCGGTGGCGTCGTCGAACCCGCTGTAGTGCGGCGCGAAATCCAGAAAGCCGACATTATCCGGTTGCTGACGGAACGAAGCTGCGCCGTGCATTTTGTGGGGATTGCCGGATGTGGTATGAGCGGCATTGCCCGGTTGTTGCTGGCACGCGGCCATCGTGTGAGCGGTTCCGATCTAAGCGGTCCGGCCGAACTTGAAACCTTGCGTGGCCGTGGGGCAACGGTGTTTTCGGGGCATGCAGCGGGCCATATTGGCCAGTCCGACCTTGTCGTTTATTCCAATGCGATCGCCAGGGATAATCCGGAGCTCCGGGCGGCCGAGGCCGCCGGCATCCCGATTGTCCGCCGTGCCCGCATGCTGGCGGCGGTGATGCAGAATCCGTTCCTGACCGGCAAGCCCGCTCCCGCCTCGGTTTGCGTGGCGGGCATCCATGGCAAAACCACCACCAGCGCGATGATCGCCCATGTGTTGAAGACGGGCGGTCGGGACCCGTCGTTTTGCATCGGGGGTTACCTGCGCGCGCTCGGCGGCAACGCGGGCGAGGGCGCGGGCGAGTTTTTTGTCGCCGAGTGTGACGAGAGCGACGGCACGCTGGTGGAATACGCGCCGACGCACGCCGTGGTGATGAACATCGAGGAGGAACACCTCGATTACTATCGCGATCTCCAGGCGATCCTCGACACGTTTGCCGGGTTTGTGGAGAACACGCGCCATCATGTTTTCTTCTGTGCCGATGACACCAACGTGGCCCGGCTTTGCGCCGGCCATCCGCGGGGGATTTCCTTCGGGTTTGCCGTGGAGGCGACCTATCGTGCGGTGGACGTGCGGCCGGAATCCGCCGGCACGCGGTTTGCCGTCAAACGCGGTGGCCAGCTGCTGGGCGAGATTACGCTCGGGGTGCCGGGACGGCACAATGTCTCGAACGCCACCGCCGCCGTGGCGGTGGGAATGACGATGGGGTTGACCTTTGCGCAAGCGGCCGCGGCCCTGGCCACCTTCCGCGGGGCCGAGCGCCGGCTGGAGGTGAAATTCGAGAACAAGGATTACCTGATTGTGGACGACTACGCGCATCATCCAACCGAGTTGCGCGCCACACTGGAGGCCTTGCGGTCGCTGGGCCGGCGGCGGATCGTGGCGGCTTTCCAGCCCCACCGCTATACGCGCACGAAGTTTCTCAGTGCGCAGTTCGGACGGGCGTTTGATCAGGTGGACAAACTGGTGCTGACGGACGTGTATGCCGCCAGCGAGCCGGCCATCGAGGGTGTCAGCGGACGCACGATCCTGGAGGCGGTGAAGGCCAGCGGGCATCGCGACGTGGAATTCGAGCCGGAACTGGCCCGGGTGGCGGACCGGTTGCTGGCGGCGGCCCGGCCGGGTGACATCCTCGCCATCCTGGGCGCGGGCGACATTTACAAGGTTGCCGAGGAAGTGGCACGGCGCGCGCGGGCGGGTCAGATCGGCGCCAGGGCGGGGTTGGTCATGAAAACCGGGAACGAGATTTTCGCCGAACTCCGCGCGTTGCTCGATGCACAAACCCTGCTGTTGCAAGACGAGCCGATGGCGAAGAAGACGACGTTCCAACTCGGTGGCAAGGCGCAGTTCTGGTGCGAACCGGCGAGCGAGGCGGATTTGGGCAAGGTGCTGGGCTATTGCGCGGCGCAGAAGCTGCCGTTTTTCCTGATCGGTCGCGGGTCGAACCTGCTCGTGCGCGACAATGGTATCAAAGGGGTTGTCATCCGGTTGTCGCATCCCCAGTTGAGCGCCGTCGAGGTGCGCGGCGAGCGGATCATTGCCGGGGCCGGGGCCAGGCTGCGGGACGTTGTCATGGCGGCGAAACGGTCCAATCTGGCAGGGCTGGAGTTTTTGGAAGGCATTCCCGGATCCGTCGGAGGGGCGCTGCGGATGAACGCAGGCGCGATGGGGCAGTGGACATTCGAGACGGTGGAGAATGTCCGGTTTATGGACTACGCGGGCAGGGTCGATGAAAAGCCGGCGAATGAAATCCACTACGAATATCGCGGCTGCCCGTTGTTCCGGGATCACATCGCGTTGGCGGCGGTTTTCAAAGGCACGCCGGCGACACCCGAGGTGATTGAGAACCGTCTCAAGAGCTTTCAGCAGAAGCGTTGGAGCACGCAGCCTCATGAGTCGTCGGCGGGGTGCATTTTCAAAAACCCGAAACAGATACCGGCGGGCAAGCTGATCGAGGAGCTGGGCCTGAAAGGCAAGAACATCGGCAAGGCGCGTGTCAGCGAAGTCCACGGGAATTTCATCGTCAACGACGGCGGCGCGACGGCGGCTGACGTGTTGCAACTCATTGAGTTCATCCAGAAACGCGCCAGGGAAGAGCGTGGCATTGAACTGGAGACCGAGGTAATGATCCTCGGCGAGTGAGCGTGGATGATGCGAAAGCGGCGCTGAGTGTTCAGCGGCGAAACAAAGGTGCACGGTTGTGAAAACACGAAACGATAAGGTCGCGGTACTCTTGGGCGGGCCCAGTGCGGAACGCGAGGTGTCGTTGCGCTCCGGTGCGGCCGTGGCCGCAGGGCTTCGGCGTGCGGGATGGCCGGTGTACGAAGTGGATATCCGCGGGCCGGAGTTCCAGTTGGAGCCGGATACGGCCGTGGCATTCCTGGCGTTGCACGGTACGTTTGGCGAATACGGCACGTTGCAGC